>JAIPIC010000061.1 GCA_021734865.1 Candidatus Woesearchaeota archaeon
ATGTCCAAATTCATCGACGGAGAAACACAACGATGAATCCTTTTTGCAAAGAAGAATTTACTGTAAATAGAGTAATTTACAGTCCCAAAATCTGCTTTGCATATATTTGTTACCCAAACCCACGTTAGTTGACTTTACCAAACAACCAATAATTATTTAAATATCCCTTTACTGTACTTTAGAATGGCAAAGCTTGATAATGAAACTTCACGTACATTTTCTGAGTTTCTTCTGTTACCTAATTTAACAAAGAAAGACTGTTCATCAGATAAAATTAACCTAAAAACACCATTGGTAAGATTCACAAAAAAACCATCATTATCATTAAATATCCCTATGGTGTCTGCTGTTATGCAGGCAGTTTCAGGTCCAAATCTCGCTATCGCTTTAGCTAAGCAGGGTGGTTTGTCCTTCATTTATTGCTCTCAACCAATTGACGAGCAAGCAGAGATGGTCAACAAGGTCAAGAGATTCAAAGCGGGTTTTGTTTTAAGTGACTCAAATATTAAGGAAGATGACACTCTAAAAGATGTTGTCAGCCTAGCAAGAACTACAGGTCATACAACAATGGCCGTAACTGAGGATGGTTCCCCACACGGTAAACTCATGGGGGTTCTTACAAGCAGAGACTACAGGTTAGAAAAATGCAATCTTAAGGATCCTGTTAATAAATACATGACCCCTTTCTCAAAGACTATACATGCTATAGAGGGAATATCTCTTGAAGAGGCAAATGATCTGATCTGGGCCCATAAGCTTAATTCTCTTCCCATTATTGACAAGAAAGGCAATTTAAAGTTCTTTGTCTTCAGGAAAGATTATAACCAACATAAAATGAATCCTTCGGAGATGATCGATGATGAGAAAAGATTTATTGTTGGTGCAGGCATAAATACATGGGATTATAAAGAAAGAGTTCCTGCACTTGTCGATGCAGGCGCCGACATATTATGTATCGACAGCTCAGACGGTTATTCTGAGTGGCAAAAGGACACTATCCAATACATTAAGAGCAAATATAACGTCCCTGTCGGAGCAGGGAATGTGGTCAGTGGTGATGGGTTCAAATATTTAGCTGACTGCGGAGCAGATTTCATCAAGGTAGGAATTGGCGGTGGCTCAATATGCATAACTCGTGAGCAAAAGGGCATCGGTCGTGGTCAGGCAACTTCCGTGATGGCTGTTGCTAAAGCACGGGATGAATATTTTAGAAAGACAGGCACATATATCCCTATATGCTCAGATGGCGGTATTGTAAATGATTATCATATGGTTCTTGCACTCGCCATGGGTGCGGATTTCATCATGTTAGGAAGGTATTTTGCAAGATTCGATGAAAGCCCTTCGAAAAAAATGAAGATTAGCGGCAATTTCGTTAAGGAATATTGGGGAGAAGGATCAAATCGGGCCAGGAATTGGCAGCGTTATGGTACCTCTGGAAACCTGACTTTTGAGGAGGGTGTTGATGTATATATACCATATGCTGGTAAATTAAGTGATAATGTGAATGTTTCATTGAGCAAGATCAAATCAACAATGGTCAATCTCGGTGTCAATACTATCAATGAGCTTCAGAAGAATGCAAGGATAACAACCGTATCTTCTTTGAGTCTGCGTGAAGGCGGCGCACATGATGTTACAGTGCGTGAAAACGAATATTATCCCTCTCCTTAGTTTTTCTCATAAGGTATTTCATGATTTCTAATTTTGATTAAATTTATTCAGTAGGGTTTAAGTAGATTTTATATAATATCTTAGCTCAGCATTATCTATGTCAAAGATTATAGGCCATCGTGGTTGCAGAGGAAGAGAGCCAGAGAATACCATACTTGGTATCAAAGCCGCATTTGAAGCTGGTGCAGATGGTGTAGAAATTGACATCCAGATGTCAAAGGACCGCCAACTCATGGTAATACATGATGACACTCTCGAAAGGACGACTAATGGCAGTGGTCTAGTCCATAATTATACTGCTAATGAGCTTCAGGTTCTTGATGCTGGGAAAGGAAGCTGTATACCTACATTAAAGGAAGTCATTGGCCACGTTAAGACTCTCAATTCTAAGCGTAAATTTGAATTGTTCATTGAGATCAAATGTGATGGAGTCGAAGAACAGCTATCGAATATTGTAAAGGGTTTGCAATGGGTAACTGTCAAATCATTTGATCACAGACGAATTCAAAAATTCAAGGAATCAAGCCCAGGAATTAAGGCGGGTCTCCTCATGGTATGTAGACCTATCGATCCAGCCCAGTTGGTCAACGCAGTCTGTGGTGATTTTTTATCTGTCAATATCAATTTTGCTGACGACCAGCTAATTGAGCAATGCCATGCTGCCGGAATCAAGGTTTTTGTCTGGAATGCTAACGACAAGGCAACAATCGACAGTTTCAGAGGAAAGGCGGACTATATAGGGACGGATTATCCATAAGTTGATTAGAAATATTTATATATAAGGCTGAACCTATTTTATTTGTTGGAGGGATTGCTATGCTAAAGATGAAAAAGATTTCCGAAACTTACGATATGAAGGTCTTTACTGATACAGGTGATTATTTTGGTGATGTCGAGGAGAGTATCCTGACTAAGACTAAAATTTTCGGATGGAGGGTCAGATCGACAAAGAATTCATTCTTAAACAGAGTGCTGGGCTCTGCAAAAGGAGTTATTGTACCGCATCAGCTAGTTAAGAGTATAGGCGATATCATGATTATAAGCAAAGCTGCTGTTCCAAGCTATAATCCAGAAGACGAAGACTAATTTCTTTTTGCAAAAAATGATAGGGATGAAAACATCCCAAGCAATAAATTGATTATTAGAAAGTTGATTCCATATATCTGTGCACCATAAAATCCAAAGATGATGAAGAATGCAGCCAAAACAATGGCTGGATCTATGACCCACCATCTGAAATAATTCCCTATCGTACTGTTATATCCCCACCAGCCTTGTGTGACTGTCAGACCAGCATATGGAAGCACAGTGACCTCTGCATTCCACTTTTTATTCTTCTGTGGTATGAGAAGATACGCAGCAATCATCTCACTAAACATAAATACAGTAGCCGCAGCAAATATCGGCGTATAAAATATCGCAAGAATAATTGTCAATCCTAATATCAATAACTGGATGTAAGTGTAAAATCTCCAACCAGTAAACATAATATTAAGACTTGTATCAGGTGTTGTAGACGCCCTAATGATTGCTTTTTCAACTTCAAATGGCTTGTGCCCTTCCTTAACAAGGTCTTCCATAACGTCCTGCATATATTCTCCTTTCTTGAATCTGATCTCTATCTGACGGATTAATTTATCGTCGGAATCAGTACTTTCATCTTTATAGAATTCAGCCACAGCAAAATCAATTTCCGAACGAGAATAACCCTTTGCAAGGAATTTTAGTATTAAGTCCTGAACCATCATGCCAGATTCAAGTTTTTTCCTAATTTCAGCATACAGCTTTATATTACCAGAACCACTTGGGCTTTTTATCATAATTAAAAAAAAGAAAGAAATCAAACTTTGACTATCTCTTTAGCAGGCTTCATTTCATTCCATGCCATTTCAAAAAGGTCAGCCAATGCTTGTGCAAAGAAAGGAGAATTTACCCAGATGCCCACATCATAAGTTGGGTGCACATCAGCATCATTCAGCACCATAAATATTAACTCATTATGATCAATAATGCAGAATCTTGCCTTAGTATCAGCATTCCTAACTTCTGCAATCCCTGATATTTCTTTTATTGCAGGTATGCATTCTTTAGTCAAGGGAGCGGCAATTTTAATCGTGACGCCCCTTTTCTTAATCTGTTCAAATACTGGCTTTAATCCCTCAACTTTACGGATGAAACCTTGAGTTGTTGTCATCAGAATAACAGATTTCTCTGCTGACCGAATTGTAAGTTCAAGGTGATTATAGAGATTATGTCTACCTCTCAGACTTCCTGCTTTATCAGAAGGTTCAACAAGCTCAACTCCCTGGTTATGCAAAGTGTTAAGTTCATCAAGTACTTCAGTATCCTTAAGGTTTTCAAGTCGCTTGATTTTGTCATCAGCTTCTTGCTTCATGTTCTTCTTGACTCTTTCTACAACTTCCTGGGGTGGGACTGCAATATATTTGATAGGCTTACCCAATTTCATAATAACAAATCCCTTTTTTTCGAGAGATTCAAGAATGTCGTAACTTCTGGACCTTGGAACATTAGCAATATCACTAAGTTCTCCAGCTGTTGATACGCCCCTGGAAAGAAGCGCGGCCCAAATCTTCACCTCGTATAGATTTAATGAGAAGTATCGCCTTAATCTGCTTAAAAATTCTTCTTTTACGATCATTTGCCTACCTCCTGTACAAGACAGGTAAAACTATGAAATATAATGTTTCACCCCTCTTTTTTTTTCGCTGAACTAATTCTCTGCAGCTAATTAACATATGGTTCTAATAAATCAAACAGCGCTTAAACCAATTTTCAACCATACAACCCGGATTTTTGTTACGACTGGTCGAGTATTAATTCTGTTTTCATTAAAGTAAGGTAATATATAAATGTTACTTTTTTAGAATACTAAAGAAAAATCATTATTCTAAAGAAAGGACAGTATTCATCACTGTTAGTGACGAATAATTTCTTTAATAGAACTTCATTATTCAATCAAAATCTATTGACAACCCACGCCGCCAACACAGGTCTTACCCTGTGCATTACAATCAATACAATTGTTAGGGTCAGCTCTAGCACACCTGCCATTTCCATCACATGAACCTTTACATGCCCAACTGTACCCAGGTACATCTTGATAATATGCACCAGGACCACCAACACATCTTATCTCAGAATTACATGGCGTATTACTTGACACTGTCTCATTGTAGCATGAGTCCATACCATACATACAATGATTGCATATACCATCATGTGGATCGTCAAAACAATTTAGGATGCCATCGTTTGCCCCATAGTCCCTTGGCCTTGCAACATTAATCGTAACGTCCCCTGTGCATGTGTTACCTCTCTGTCCATCACAATTTTTTTTAAATTCTCTTTCGTAAACATCATTGCTCCTACCATCACCAATATCATTAATTATTGAGGGTGGTATGAATTTTGTAGGATCATTAGTCTGAAGATCTCCTGGGTCATAAACTGGTGATGAGACCATTTCAAAATCAGACCTGCATCCATAATCCAACAGATCATAGCATACAGTAGATGTTGGTGCGTAAGTATAATCGCTCTGGCAACAGGTATGGTCAGCATCAAAGGCGTCCGGATTATAAGGGTAACTATCTACCAATGAATCAAGATCATCCCTGATCATATTGAAGGGCCAGGGTGCTGATGCATCTCTGTGCGGGAGACACATCTCAACCTCAAGTGGGATAGTCTCAGTTTGTGCTGAATCTGGAATCCCAAGTTTCCTTACTTTGTATTCAATATTATGATCTCCCACGACGTCAAAAAATCCATTTGGAGATCCCCTAGCACCATTTATATTAAAAGGAGGTCCTGTATAAGGAATATAAATAATATTGTTCAGTTGTGTCCAATCTGTACTTAGAAATGCTCCACCATCAACACTCCATTTGTATTCAAGTATTGCTTCTGGATCAAGCGAATATGTTTCACTTGCATTCACAATATATGGATCTTCTATGGATGCTTTACCTCCTGGTATATCTATATAAGGATTCCTTCTTGTGATTCTTGGTGATGGTTTGTCATCCACTTTTACTGTAATCACCTGATAATCATAAGATCCGTTTCCATCAGATACATTAACGATAAGATTATGCATACCCACATCACTGTGAGAAACTGAAATTTCAGCTGCTCTTTCTGTCTCTAAATATAAATCAGAACTATGCCAAAGATTAGGTCCATAGTAAGGTACTGTTGTAGTTGTGTTTGTTACTTCGTCATAAATATCGTCCCAATCCACCTTCCATCCGTGGTATGTATAAAAAACCCCATTTTCGTCCGGGTCAACAGCAAAGGGTTCAATAATAAGCGTATTATTCTCAACAACAAAGTAATCACAATCTTCAGGGAATGGGTTTGGGGGGTTGCCTTCTCCAAGGTGGTTAAGTACCGGTCTTCTGTTCTTGCTGGCAAACTGAAAGACAACTTCCTGACCGTTAATCTTGGACATTGTATCATTTATTATTATAAGTGTGTCATAGTTGGGCAATATCACACGATATATATCAAAGGAAGGCATTTGATATTCATCTGTGTTGAAATTGACTTCTGACACTTCCTTTTGAATAATATGTCTGAACAATTCATACATCTGTTTGAGTCTTATAGGTAGAGTCACA
The DNA here is from genome assembly GCA_021734865.1 of Candidatus Woesearchaeota archaeon. Taxonomy (GTDB): domain Archaea; phylum Nanobdellota; class Nanobdellia; order Woesearchaeales; family JAIPIC01; genus JAIPIC01. The sequence continues at coordinate 6,318 of JAIPIC010000061.1, forward strand.
GAATATTTGAATTTCTTTATGATACTTGTTGACTCTCTGCCCACAGTATAAGTTACAGGAAGATAAAGATTTACAGCAATGCCATTGTATCCAAAGAACACTTCAATAGAAATGTTCTTAATGTCTGCTTTAAAGCTTTCATTGAATCCCCTGATATGTTCAAATGTCAAGCATTCTGAGATATGTGCTCCAATATATTGTTCAAGCTGTTCCTGAATTGAGTAAGCATATTGTGTATCAGTATATTCATATATGCCATAACTCAAGTTGCCTATTCTGATAGGTTCCTTAAGGAGAGGCGGTCTCACACGATTTCCAAGTTCCTCATTCAGCATTCCAATCTTTAAATATTTCTTATCAAGAGAAAATGATTTATGGCACTGTAAGCCTTTCAATGATTCAGGAAGATTAGTGGTGTATACTGCCTCCACATAACATGGATAATATGGTACTCCACTCACAATTGTATCAAAGGGTTCATGTATCTGATAAGCAACAGAAAAATTTTTGCCACCCATTGTCACATTGACTGATTCAATGTCCCAAGTGATGATACTGCCATTCTGGTCTTTATAGAAAAAACCACCCTGAAGCAATATTGTACGTATTGCGGACAGAGATTTCGTGTGTAGACATTGGGTCACTAGTTGGTTAGCTTCCTGGGACTTTAAAATCTCAGAAACTAAGGTATGCTGTGTCTCCATGAATTTATCTTCAGTTGTCTGTGAACTGAATGATAGCATGAGCATGAAGAGTATAAGAATTAACAAACCCAGAATAAAGAAGAAAGTCAATTGAGTCTTCTTTTCTCTTATTAGAAAGGTCATTTCTATTCTACCCTTAACTTGGCAGTCAAGTCGGGCCAATAATCAAAGAGTTCTTCTGTGCCTCCACCATATCTCTTAATCCTCACATAATAATCTCCTGAATATGGGGCACAGCTGTATGCTCTCATTTCATTTGCTGTATCACAGATACTGGCATCAAATCCATCATACATGACGCTAATGTATTCAGTAAGTTGAAAGCCATACCCTGGGTACTCAACATAAAATCCTTCCCATATCCCATAGATTGTATTACCTGCTTTCTTAGACAAATACAACCTCTGGAAGAGTGAAGTATCAGATAGGAATGTATCATCAAGGTCAAAACCTTCAACACTTTCAAAGTGCAAAGCTGACATGATGACAGAAAGAACATTATCAATCCATGATCCAATCGTACCAGCAAAGAGATCCCATAAATCACCTCCAGATCCAGCAAACCCAGAATCATCAAATATTATTGTATTTAGGCCAACACTATAAAAGACCCCACTACCACAACTCTGGAAACTGTCTGTTTGGGTACCCATAACACCTGCGCAAAGATCATTTGAAAAACCAAGCATTTCCATAATTCCATAATCAAGTGAATTAACAGGTTGATTTAGTGACGTGCCAAAGGCCACCCCATTATCGTGCTGTAGGACACAGATCATATTAGTGCAGTTAACTGATCTCCCAAAATCACTACCACAGTACTTTCCAAAGAAATCTTCAGCCTGCTGGTAGTCAATGTCATAATCATAGTAATTCAATGCATTCCCATAATTATCACAAAACAGCGTAAAATTGCTTCCTGATTGAGTATAACCATAATTTGCTAGCTCAGTGGCAAGCAGGCTTGTCCTGCTGGTCCATGTCCCATTATGACAGTAATAATCATACACCCATTGTGTATCATTGAGGCATTGAGGCAGAAGATTTGAACTGTCAAACATCATTGTATCATAATCAAAATAAGTGTAAAACAAAGTGGTATTTCCATTAGCAGAAGCATCACCATTTGGATTAATCAGACATTGTGAGTCTATTTCACAATAACCACCCATGCTTCTGTCGGGGCTGTACTTCTTTCCCAGTTCTATCCAATCGCCCCTAATACATCTGTAGTCTGTGCCATTAAATCCATCTGAATTAGGATCATCATGCTGGCTATCAACACACTGAGACCCATCCCAGCACTGTGTAGTACCACAGCATTCTGCATATATAGTGTCTGCTGTTCCGTTAAAAGGTATATAACTCAAGTGACTCCTTTCTGCGCCGTCGATAGGTTTCCACACTTCTTCATATGAGCAATAATAATCATTAACTGTTGAGCAATAGGCCATGTCAATAATAAGATTAGATGAAAGACCGCAACCATTTTCTCCAGGATTTGGACAGTTATACATATAGAGCAAGAAATCATTGCCTTTATGAGATGCAGAAATACTATAATTCAAAAAATCAAGGGATATGTCACCAACAGACCCATTGTAAGGTTTATTTTTATTGCCATCTGTAGCAAAACCGTCCGGATCCCAGTCGGGAGTCAGACCACTTTCAGCTGAAACTTCATCAATTGCACACCCATACATAGATCCATTATATATATACGCTTCAGTAAATTCGTGCTCCAATGCCCCGTCTTCATCATAATGCTTAAGGAAATTACCATTTGTCTCATAAGTATTATTCCAGCAGATGCCACCATTACCACTATCAGTATACCATTCACCCATTAATGTACCTTGATAATTATTTGGTTCATATTTATCGTCATCCTCACCGCAACAGTAAGTGCCGCTCCATGAAAAACCATAAGTCTCGCAATTAATTTGCTCCTTAACATCTAAGTCAGTTGTCCAGTCATTATCATTAGCACAGTAATACGTTTCTTCATCATAAGTAATATTCCGATATACAGGAGCTGCATCCTCAAGCAGAACTCTTTCGCCAAATGGATCTCTAGATTGGCAATTACTTTCAGAGGTCCCGCAGCATTCTGAAATTTGATAAACTGGTCTGCTTCCGGTCCCGTTGGTATAACACAAATAATCTGTAGTACTAATAAAATAAGGATTTGACACCGAACCGCCACCACAATCAAGATTAAAGCTCTCTTCATCACCAAATAGCAAGTTTCCTGGGTCTGTACATGATATCCACTTTGATGCATCCGAAACAATATCATAGTTTGCGCAAGTAACAGTTATAATTTCTCCTTGCATAGTACTTGGGTTGGCCCACATCCAATAAGTTGAACCTTCAGTTGTATTGTATGGTCCTGGTGTTGGAAGGTCTGTGACCCCACCACATTCAGGAAGAGGACCACCCCAACAACCGAAATCACCTGGAGGACAACAGTCAGTTTGTTCAATAGCACCCATATATCCAACACATCTAGTTGCACTAGTAGTAAGATCCATGCAATCTTCAAGATCATCACCGCAACACCTACCTGCTTCGTGGAATTTTCTTTTTGAGGGGTCTTCTGGATCCGGACCAGTACCAGGATGATTTCCTAAAACACAGTACAGACATGAGATATTGCCCATATCAGGATCATCTGTCTCATTATCATCTCCACAACATGCCCCACCATTATATGTATCAATTGTTGCATTTGGATCATATACTTGTCTGTTATCACTGCCATTGCCTGAACTGTCACCTACAGGACCTTCTTGACAACAGGTAATATTAAATTGATCAGGGTCATCAAAATCATAAGCTGTAATATTTGTATCGTCACCACAACACCTTTTTGCGTCCGAATCCCACAATCTTGCAGGATTATCAGAATTATTTCCAAGGATACACAATTCACAGGTAGTAGATGTCCAGTCGGGGTCATCTGTCTCATTATCATCACCACAACAGGGACCAGTATAATTTGATGAATTGCCAGAAGCCATCCATACTGCGAAAAACCAACTATCATTGTTGAACTCATATGACCAAACTTGTTTGTTACTGGATCCTCCTGCATCTGAACTATTTCCTAAATAACCTTCAGTACAACATTCTTCGCCCATATCAGGATTATCTTCTTCATCATCTCCACAACATGGAGTGACATGTATTGCCTGAGGTTCCCACGGATTTGTGCCATTCCAAGTATCGTTCCAGCAAGATTGATTTAATCTACACCCAGCTGCAAAATCATCCCATAATCTCTTAGCTGTGACTAAGTCTCCCACTCCATCTGGTGCGGAACCCTCACAGCAAGTAACATTGAAATAATCTGGATCATCATTAAGTTCGTCGTCACCACAACAATAATCACCTTGGACATCGACAATAGTGTCATTGTCACCCACATCCCATCCTGGTCTGAATTCGGTTTCATTAATAAGATAAGGAACCCAGACAACTTCATGGCCTGTACATCCCTGAGTACAATAAAGCTCATTTGTATCCCATTCAACAGCATGTGAATATCGATTACCTGTATCTTTTGTTGCTGTACCTTCAGTAAAAGTAGCATTATACCAGTAAAATCCCTCAGTCATGCAGTATGTCGTGATGTTCCATGATAAGGATTTTGTTTCGACTGTTCCGGAAGTATCACTTGACAGAGTTTCCGTCTTGTCGGCATCTGGTTCTGCAGGAGCAACGCATCCGGTGCCGCTTTCATTCGCTTCTGGGTTGACGCATACAGTCGCAGTTACTGTCGGTGAAAGCGGATCCGTGCAAGATTCATCATCTTTACATCCATCCCAATCATCAGTACAGGGATTACCTTCTACACCAGCACCACCAAGAGGAGCATCGGCAGTTAAATCATCTTTATCCAGCCATTGAGTTCCGTTCCAATATGTTCCATCATCATCAAAATCAACATCACTGACACATTTGCATCGATCTATTGATAGAGCAGGGTACGTATCGGAATAATCCCCTGGGAGGCAACCTCCAGTGCCAGTATCATAAGCACAACACCATTCCACACCACCGTGTAATTGGCAACCTCCTTCATTCGGGTTACCTTCATTATCGTTAGGTTGATCGTTTACATTACACACATTGCACTTACCGCCTTTGTTGACGCCTGCGAGGATATGCATATCCACACCACCATAACTCCCACATGTTGTAGTACAGTCATCATCAGAATCTTTCCTCCATTTTGTCGTAACAGGGGTGCTTCCATCATACATGGTTGTCGATTCGACAAATGTTTCAACACTGGATCTCTGGGACTTTACTTCACTTTTTGTTGGAATTAGTTTTGATAGTATTCCACTTTCGGACAATTTAGATTCAATAGTCACATGCTGTTGTATAGTATTAGCCTGAGCATAGGAAATTGGAAGAAAAAGCATACTAAGGATTACAATAATAAGTAAAAAATGTGAACTGCGTTGCATTAGCATTATTTGATCCTCTTTTATTGTTAAGTTTTTAATTATTCTAATATATAAATTTATGGGTCAAAAACAGAGAGTGTTTAGTCACGTAATTGCGTAACATATCTTGTGCTTTATAAATAGCATTTCCATTCTTTTACCTGGTGATGCTCAATGTATAAATTGAATAAAAAAAAAGACACTGGATTTTAAGGCAACTCAATAAGGGGATGCC
>JAIPIC010000062.1 GCA_021734865.1 Candidatus Woesearchaeota archaeon
TTAAGACACTGACAGATTATATTGAAAGCGACGCTTCAGGCAATATTGGAATAGGGGATGTAACAGCAGAAGATCCTTCTACAAAACTTGATCTTTATACTGGCGACCTTCGTGTGCGAGATATGGCTGGCTGCTCAGGTAGGTTGATCACTGATGGATCGGGAATTGTGCAGTGTAATACGGATGCAATAGTAACCACAGAGACAGATCCAGAAGTTGGTGATGTATCTAGCGCAGATTTATGGTGCAGAAGCGATGGAGCTTCAGTTCAATGTGACCAACCTAACCCAACAAGTAGTGGAGGGGCTCCTTACAGTATGATGTACCTCCGAGCCAACGCTGGTGGCACTCCTGCTACTTGTCCAGTTGACTGGATTGAAGCTGATTATACATCTGAATATGCTGGTTCATCAGTAACAAACAACGTAAGGACTTGTTATATTTCAGATAAATGCAGTGTGATGTACCTCCGAGCCAACGCTGGTGGCACTCCTGCTACTTGTCCAGTTGACTGGATTGAAGCTGATTATACATCTGAATATGCTGGTTCATCATTAACAAACAACGTAAGGACTTGTTATGTTTGTTCTTGATGAATACTTTTTTCTCTTTTCAGATTACTTTCTGCAGTCGTACTAAAACTTAAGTCATCAGTATGGACATAATAACCCCTGCATTTCTCAGCAACCTCAAAATCATAAGTATTGATATCACAAGCTCCCTCAAATGTGATAATAACATTCCTGTTATCCGCAAGCGAGTAATTCTTTCCGTCAATCAGACACTCCAGATTCCTGAAAAACTCGCGGAAAAGAAATCCAATATTCTTGGAACTGATAAGCCATGGAAGTATATTTGCAGTGAAATACAGCCCGGAGGTGATCCTTCCTTTCTTCCGTAGTTTGAGATATCTATTCAACTGGTTGCGGACTCTGTGAACAGGAACTAATGAATTGATAGGCTTCCATCCATCCTTTTCTCTCGTAATCATATAGAAATGCATATATGAACAGTTCATAATCTTGAACCAATCAGAGGCAACCATGAACATTTTCTCAAAATCAATCACTTTCCTCAAACTGATTTTTTGATCTGTTTCCTTTTCCAAAACGCCAATCAATTCATCTGGAGTCATGCATACATCTGCAGGGAATTCTTTCTTACCAAGATAGCAATACGACCGAAAGCTTATCGCCTTGATGTTTGGATAATCAACCACAAGATCAAGAATGTCTGCAAAGCCAGAATCATTAATCCCTTTTGCGCAAGTCACTTCCAGAAGCGTTGGAATCCCAAGCACCTGGAGCCTGTCAAGAGCCCTCATCCTGATAGCAGTCAACGACTTCCCTCGAAACATCCGGTCTGTCTTGTCATTAAAACCATCAAACTGCAGGAACACAGAATCCAGACCTTTTAATCCCTCAAGATAGCCAGGTTCACCAATTTTGATTCCGTTTGTCACAAGAACTGGTTTGATCCCCCTGGATGCAATATATTTCACAATTTTTGGCAAGTCTTTTCTCGTTGTTGGCTCACCGCCAAACAGATTGATCTTTCCTACTCTTGGATTGTCATCAATAAATTTTTTAATATCTTTTATACTAACAACCTTTTCTTTTTTGTTGTGCGTATCAACAAAACATATTGGACATTTTAGATTGCAGGCATTGGTAAGAGGCAATGCATAATGATCATTCAAGTTTTTGTCAACCTTCAGGATATTATAGAATCTCATGTATTCATGATATATCTTTGCATCATGAAATATCTTAGCTGAAAACGAACCGTGTTTATTGCATTTCTTAGTTAGATAAACACTCCCATCTTTCTCATCAACATTTGCCTTTATTTCCTTGAGACATTTTGGACATACACTTCTTGTCATCTCCTGTAGGTCAAATCATAAGCATAAAAAACTTTCGTGCAATTGGCTGAAATCTTTATATACAATGGAAACTTCATTCCATTCATGGTGATTAAACCGGGAAACATACTCTTTGCTTTTATCATAATTTTTAATCTCACTATTTTTGGCTGCACATCATATTGTGACCCTCAAAAAATCAATCAATTAATTGAAAATAAGAATCACTGTGAAAAAGATTCTGACTGCACATTATTAAGCGAATTCATAGTGCTTGGTTGCCCTTTTGGATGTTACAATCTCGTCAATAAAAATGAAGATTTCTCTGAAATAATGAAACTAGCTCAATCATATAACGAGAATTGTGATGTTTGTATGTATGACTGTATCCAGGGCCCAAAACAGAACGAAATAGAATGTATAAATAACAAATGTGTTGCTAATAGCCCAATCTCTTGAGCTAGATTGTAGCTATAGAAATCTATATATAGACCTGCTGAATAAGAAAAAAGATGCATCCAAAAATATTCCTTTTATTGTTTGCCTTTTTGGTACTTACAAATGTTTCATATTCTATGGAATACCAACTTTTCAATCCATCAAATGAACCCTTCTCAGGTCATTTAGTCTATATCATATCTGCTGGAGAAGAAAATGTAGGTTACACTGGCTCAGATGGGACCATAGAAATTGACAGTCCAGTATTTGAACTAAAGATCTTCTCGGATAATGAATATTATGCCGCCGGCTCACAGTCAAACAGAATGATCCAGCTCTTCCCTGTAGCAAGCATATCAGGATATGCAGTGGATGATCGTGAAAACCTCATCAAGAATGCAATGCTCAGATTTAGGTGCTCAGGTACAAAATACACAGAATACCCAAAATCGACAGATGACATAGGTTTCTTTTATGTTGAACGTATAGGATTTGGAAATTGTCAGGTCAGTATCATCAAGGACGACCGTATCATCACACACAATATAAACATCAACAAGAGCATGCAGTATCCGTTGGAATTCCACCTAACAGAAGAACAACCAAGTATGAATCCAAATTATTTTTTCCTTTTTTTTGGTGTTATTATCATAATCTTGCTTTCAATACTAACCTTTGGGATGCAAAAAAAAACCAAAAGAAAACAATTGACTAAAACTCTAAAACCAAAAGAAGAAAAGATAGTCCTATGCATCCGCAACAACAACAATTCTGCAACCCAAAGCCAGATACGAAGTCAGACTAACATACCAAAATCAAGTCTACATAGGATTCTTAGTTGTCTTGAACAGAGAAACATTATCGAAATCAGAGAATATGATGGTCTTAAGAAATATGAACTGACAGACGTTTTTAGGAAATAGTCCAATTCTGATATAAAACAAATCCTTATTCAAGTATTTCTTCGTCTTCAGTTTTCCAGGCAGGTTCAACAATACATAAAAAAGCTAAATCTGTATTCCCTACATTTTGTATTTTCTGAATAGAATCTGGTGGGATGTATATGGCTTGACCCCCTTTCACATTATTAGATTTATCATCAATAAACATAATCCCTTCCCCTTGGAGAATGTAATAAACTTCAGAAGATTTCAATTTGTGTTTTTGTGTTATCTCATTTGGCTTGACTATTGCATGGGCTAAGCTATATTTTAAATTTAGTTTATCTACTAGTGGATTAAATAATACTCTGAGCATAGTATTATCTCCTGCCACAATTGTTTTGCACTTCTCCAATTCTCTAATGAACATGGCCTTATTGTTGACTTACTCATATATATTTTATACTATCATTGTCGTTTCTAATACATGTATAATACATATCTCTAAGTAGTTGCATAAAAAGTAGCATAAAACAGCCAATTGTTCTAATCCTTACTATTTTATACTGAAGGGTTGAATTACCTGAGCAAATATCATCATTTATGATCAGAATGGAACGAAATGGAACGCCTGTTCCGAGAATTATTTATATAGCTGGCACCCAATTAAAACTTTAGGGATTTGGCACTTAGAGGTGATAAAATGCCTGATTCCGGAGGAAAATAAAATGATAACAAATAATTTGAAAAAAACAATTATGATGATTGCCTTATTTGCCATGGCAGCACTATTTGCATCTGCTAACGCATTTGCAACAGAAAACGCATCTCAGAAATTGGAATGTGTGTTATACACAGATGGCAACTGCTACACATACAACGACCAATTTGAAGTTGGGATAAATGAAAGTTTTAAGATAGACAATAGTGAAGTGACCGTGACAGAGGTTGCATATTCATTTTGTTCAGGTGACCTCTGCGCAGCCGTTCTGGAGAGTGTTTCTTTTAGTATAGAAACATGTGCTGGTGCTTGCTGGGTTAAAGAAATGGATTTAGTCAAGGGCGAGACCGAGACTATCAACAACATTGCTTTGTCTCTAGTTGACACAGAAAAAGATACTGCAACCATTAAGATAAATAGTATAGAAGTCCATGCTTGTGAAATACCTACTTGTGAAGGAGCCTACGAAACTGGTGAATATACTCCTGACGGTTGTCCTATCTATAAGTGTCCTGTTCAGGATTGTGCAATCTTAGCCTGTCTGGAAGGAGAAGAATCATACTTCACAGGTGAATATGATTCCAATGATTGCCCGATTTACAAATGTAGGTCTTCACTTATTGCTTGTGCAATGCCTTCATGTGAAGGAGCTTATAAAACCGGCGAATATGATTCGAACGGTTGTCCAATCTATGAGTGTCCCTCAAATGAATGTGTCGCTGAAGGCGGATTCACATCAGGACCAGTCAGTCCAGAATACCAAACATGGTGCTGTGACGGTCTTAAAGGTTTTGATTACCGGTCTATAAGTTCCAAAATGCTTGTAGGAACCGGACTTCTTTGCTATGACCCAGAGAAAGGGATTCCAGAATGCAGGTACGATGGGACAAAGAGTGAAGGTTGGTACTACCCTAGCGATATGCTATTGGTATACGCTGATTGTGAGCAATCAATACCTAAAGATGTTGTAGAGTTTGAAGGTAAAGGCCTGACCTACGGAGATTATCTAAAAGTCAAAACCGAAGATATTTTCATGATAGAGCATGAGAATGTCAAAATTGTCTCGATTGCAAAGCTTGAACCAACAGAATGCACTATCGATGAAGAGTCAGCATCTGAAATCCATTGCACGGTGACCAGTGAGTCAGCCTATGAGGTCACACTGGAACTCACTGCACGATGCATAGAAGGAGAAGCATGCCCCAACTATTTTAGGACTGTTGAGATTATTTCAGGAGAGACAGAAAAGCTGTCAGGTGAAGTCGCACTTAAACTTATTGCGGGAGACGGAAATACTGTCAAATTCCTAATAGTCAACCCTGCAAATAGCGGAACACCTGTTGGTACAGTTAAGATTGATCAGGACTATGTTGAGATAGTCAAGACAGCTACAACTGTCAGTTCATCAAGCGGTCAGCTATCAAGTGGTCAAGTAGTAGATAGTGATGGGAACATCATTAAATCTGTATGCAGTAGTGGTTGTACAGTCAATGGAAACTGTGTCGCTTACGGCATACGGATGAAAAATGGCCATTCAACATTCTGCGACATCGACGGCCAGATCAAAGACCAGCTTGAGATAGGAGCGGCATGTGAAAATAACTTCGAATGCCAAAGCAACTCTTGCTCGAGTGGAGAATGCATAGATCTAGCAGGAGACCTCAGAGAGACAAAAGGTCTTTTGCAGAAGCTACTTGACTGGTTGAACAATCTGTTTTAGAACCACAAAGCAGAAAACCGGATAATCAGCTTTAAATATCTTTTTTCTTTCTTTTATTATCTATGAGTGAAGAATCAATTCCTGTCGAAAAAAAGACACAAGCCATGCAGAACAATCATTCAGTTAAGCGGGAAATAATACTCATACAGCCAACAACAAGATGGAGCGAACAGATAACAACTCGCCACCCGCTGACACTACCAATACCGATATCGCTTCTTACGATTGCCTCATATCTGTCCGATTACACAGTACATATAGTTGACCAGAGAATCGATCATCATTGGGTAAAAACATTACAGCGGCTCCTACGTCGCAATCCATTATTTGTCGGAATCACTGCAATGACAGGCAGACAGATTCACTTTGCTCTTAATGCATCAGCAATCGTACAAAAAATAAATCGATCATCCAATACAAAAGTACCTGTAGTCTGGGGAGGTCCACACGCATCTCTGCTTGCTAAACAGACCTTAGAACATCCGCTTGTAGACTTTGTAGTTGTTGGAGAAGGAGAGGAAACGATCAAAGAACTGGCAGATAAGATGAGTGTCGGAGGCGACCTATCAGGAATCGCAGGTCTTGGCCTGAAATTTAATGGAACAGAAAATTATGAACATAATTCTGAACATAGAGAAGTGGATAAATACAAGATTAATCCAGAAAGAAAATTCATAAAAATGGACGAGATGCCACCATTACCTTATCATCTTCTGGATATGGACAAGTACCTGTCTCCTAAGTTCAGCTGCAGACCGATAGGCATACCCGCATCAAGAGGCTGCCCTAATAGGTGCGCATTCTGTTATGACACAACAGTCCACAGATCATGCTGGAGAGCATTCTCCGCAGAACGCACATTAGATGAGATTGAGACAGTCATAACCCGATTTGGTATCAATTTTATATATTTCTTCGAATCCAACAGCTGTGTAAATATACAAAGGATAAAGGAGATTGCAAGCGGAATTATTGAAAGGAATTACGTCCGCGATTATGGTCTTACATGGGAAGGACTGGCAGAAATAAAGACCCTGAGGAACGTGGATTATGATTTCTACGCATTGTTGGAGAAATCAGGATGCCGTATATTGAGGATTGGAATCGAATCAGGCAGTCCACGCATACTTGACATGATACATAAAGACCTCACACCTGAGGAGGCTATCCGCGTCAACAAGCAGCTGGCCAGATTCAATATCCGCCCGTATTACAGCTTCATGAATGGTTTTCCAACTGAGACAGGCAGTGAGATCAAGATGACAGTTGACCTCATGTTCAGATTAAGGAAGGATAATCACAGGGCACAGTTCTGCCCGATAAACACACTCATGCCATATCCTGGAACAGAACTTTATGATACTGCAGTAAAAAGCGGATTCACACCGCCCGAGACCCTTGAAGGCTGGATAGATATTGACTCGTTTGATGTCATGAACAAAGCTAACTTCAGAATGCCGTGGATAAAACCCCACAGAGCCAAGCAGTTTGAAAAGATGTTCTACCTCTCGCTGTTCATGGATGACAAGTCAAAAACCATTGACAACCCGCTTCTGAATCTTGCAATCAATGCATATAAACCAATAGCCTTGCTTCGGCTCAGAAAACTCATGCTAGGACTTATGCCAGAGTATGCAATATACAATAGTCTTTCAAAAACATTATAAGAACAATTGCTTTAATGATTACTTTCTCTCTCAATATTCTTGATACCTGATGCTTGAGAAATCTCTTTGCCCTTTTCTCCTGGATGGATCTCTTGGCCAAAGCAGTATTTTGCGCTTTCACCAACGTATGTATATTTATCGCATGGACTTACGAACTGCGCAATTAGTATATCATTAAGATTTGCTTCATTGATTCTTCCAAGCAACATGAGCTTCAGAATTTCCGGCGATAACGCATGCTTCAATAGACCTGACAATTCAAGCATTATTGACAGCTTCCCTTTTCCGGATACCTGGTAATTATCGATGAGTTTAATGATCTTTCCGACATTAATATATGAACTAAGACCGTCCAGTCTATTGTTCTTCCTGAATAACGCAAAATAGATGTGATTGAAACACGACCTGATCGGGATCAATCCAATATTGTTGAGAAAATACAATATCTTATTGAAAGCCAGAACATCATCTCTAATCGTTGCAAGAGCAGGCAAATTCTTGCTGGTATGTTTTGCAAGAAAGCTTACCATCTCATTGTTCTGCACACTTCTTTCATGACCAAGGCTTGCCCTTCCATAGTTTCTGTATGAATTAAATCCAATGCCTTTTATGTTCTTGTGCCCAGCAGCGTATTCCAGAGTGTCAAGCATTCCTTTCTCATTTAAATCTCTTGCAACAACATGCTCAAGAACCGTTGGTACATTTAACATAGCAAGATTTGACAGTATCTTCTTCTTGGCTTCGACAAGCTTCATGCCCCTAAGGATCTTGTATGTCTCATCATTGAATCCGTCGAACTGGAGCCTGATGTCATTCACACCGCTCGTGATAAGCCCTTTTAGATATTCAATGTCCGAGATTTTCAGCCCGTTTGTATACACAGAGACAACATTATCGTTTTTCCTCAGCGCTCGGACAATCTTGTGGATATCTTCTCGCATGGTGGGCTCACCGCCCATAAGTGATACATGCTTGTCTTTCAGCTTATTCGCACTTTGAATCACATGCTCTGTCGAAGGGTCTTCGATCGGCTTGTTTCCTGCGTCAACATAGCAGATAGGACACCTCATATTGCATCTCATTGTCAGAAACATATAATACTGGTTGATCTTGCGCTTGGAGGCTTTCACAAGCCTGCTGAAAGAACCATACAATGACTTGTAGAATTCTGGGTCGCTCGAGAGCACGAATCTGAAATCACCATGCTCCTCACAGCTCTTGACGAGCACAATGTCTTTATCCTCGATAATTCTCGCTTTGACAGTCTTGAGGCACACTGGGCAGACACTTGTGCTGTATTTGATGGTTCTTTTTGTACTAATCTTGTTCCCTTTCATAATGCTCCACTAAATATATTCGCAATCATTTTTCCGATATAATATGTAGCTATTATGACTCCTGTAGCAATTAATAAATGTTCTGAAATCACACTTATCGGATTTAATTTCTGTTTTTTTGCAAGATAATAAGAGAAAACAGTCAGCAATAACCCACCCCAGATAATCCCCACTATGACAGCTGCACGAAGCTCGAGTATAATCAAAGGGATAACAAAAGTCAATGAGAACAGGAACTTGCCAAGAAATGTGGATATTGTTGATTCCCAAATTTCCCTGTGAGTATGCTTATTCTCTGATTCCTCAGATATATGAATTCCAAGGGCATCTGAAGCAGCATCAGCGACAGCAATGGTCAGTATCCCTCCTAGGACTACCATCTTTGAGCCCGTACCAGAGTCCAGACCGACCATCAGTCCGAGCGTGGTTATAATCCCGGAAGTCAGCCCGAAACTTAATCCTTTAGTGATTGATTCCTTCATTTGAAAAAATTTATACAATATATTGTGGTTATTAATATGCTTATTTTGTTGAAAGCTTCTTATGACCACAATTTGATCTGTGAAATGCCGTCTGATGTTATGAAATCTTTCTTCCTGTAATATGCTCTCGAGCCGTGTTCTTCTTACTATCAAGATATTTGATCATCTGATCAGGCGTAAGAGTGAATAGGTCCAGCTTAAGTAGAGGTGAGCCATACAGCTGATACACGCAAAAAGGCTGACAGCTTGAAAAAAAAGCAGCAAACCTTGACAGTCTGCGGCTTCCGGTTATAATGCCCTTATCATTCAGTTTTTTCATCCTGATATCACGCGTTCCTGCATCATAGACTGGAGATATAAGCTCCATACCATATTCGTCATAGAGATCTGCAATATGCTTCTTGTATGCCCGAGACTGCTCAAAACCATACGTCCAGGATGATTGTTCCCTTACAGCACCACCCTCATCAGTTCTCTTCTCATCCGACTGCTCGATGCTGTCACCATCAGCAGTAATTTTGATGCCGTGCATTTTATTATACAATATCGCACTAGTTGCCATTGCTACTCTACAGCACTGGTCTATTACAAATGGAGACATATACTTCATCATGTCACCAAACAGATTTTTGTGCAGTTTCTTGATAATCTTGTGCATGGGGACCATCTTGTGGATTATCTTTCTACCTGTAGCCTTCCTGAAATTCTCAAGATTGACTTTTACTCTGTCTTTCATAACAAAAGAACACCGATCCATTGTGAGCAGATGTATCTCATCAAAATCCTTTGCAAGCTCAATGACCGCAAGCGATGAATCGATACCCCCTGAAAATAACAGACTTACTTTTTTCATCAATATTCCTCACTTCTTAAGAATCCTTTCTCTTTCCATATTTGCCTTAGCTGTCTTTTTTATCTTACCTTCAAAGGTTAGATCACACCCAGGGCATGATTCTGCAATATAAGAATCATAAAAAAAACCTGTCGCATGATCCCTCAAACATTATCGGCAGGATCAAATTATCAATATCATCCAGAACAACGTTCTTATCTGATAACATTCTCATAATTACGATCTTCCCAAGTGAAAACAGAAGACCTATTGATCTATATGTGATCAGAGACGGGATAATCACGAAATATCTGTGCATCCACCTTGCCATATAATTCAACTTAGCATTCTTATAGTTAATCTTGATATAACCATCAATTATCTTTCTAAGTCTTTTTAGCTTGAAAACCTCATTGACAGTATGATAACACACCATGTTGTCCTTTTTACTGTTTATTTTATTGTATCCTTTATTATCTCTTACGACAAGATAGTATAAGAGATTCGGACAGTTCTTAAGGCCGAGAAATTCAGAATAGATATATAACAGCTTCTGGAAGAAAAGCACCCTTAAGAACCTGAACCTGCCATCGGTCTGCTCATCAAGCTTATCCACTATCTCTTCACTTGTCATCGTATACTTTTTCTCATCGGCGCATCCCATAACAGTATAACCTCTGAACGCGATAGCTTTGACAAAATGATTTTTGACCCCATACTCAAGTATATCCTTTAAATTTGAGTCAGTGACACCCTTTCCCACAGTCACCATGAGGATGACACGCATTCCCATCTTGCGGATGTTGCCCAAAGCTTTTCTCCTGACTTCAGTTAGATCGGCCCCTCTGAATCTCTGGTCGGCTGCAGCGTCGAATCCATCAAATTGGAGCCCGATAGTCTGCAGTCCAGCATCTTTCAACTCTTTAAGATATTCTAGTTTAGATATCTTGATCCCATTGCTGTATACGATGGGAGTATTCCCTGTGCGAAGCACAGTCTTGATGATCTGAGGCAGATCCTTTCGTAGCGTAGGCTCACCCCCGGAAAGGCTAATCTCTGCATTATCTAATGTGCTGCAGAAATCACGGATGATTTTGATGGTTGGTTCTTTGTAGTCCTTGAAATTGTGTGTGTGGATGAAGCAGATGTTACAGTCGAGATTGCATTTTGTGTTGACGAAAATGCAATAGCCATTTGCTTTCTTCTTGATGAATATATCCCTGAAATTCTCATAGAAATTCATGAACTGCTTGTATCTTCTTGCATCTTTTGATATCTTAATTGAATATTTGCCATGTTTCTTGCATTCTTTATCAAGAAACACTCTTCCTTCCCTTTCGATAACATGTGCTTCTATCTGTGCTGCACACACAGGACATACACTTTTTGTTTTTCTGATAACATTCACAGACCCACCAAGATTTTGCAATGTTCTCATCTTACATAAATATAGTGTATAATGCATGAAATTAGACTATATTGCTGATCGATTGGCTGCGTATATTGTAGTATGATTGAATGCAGTATCTCCGCTAGGAAAATGATTACTCCTAAGTGCTCAGAAAAAAGCACATAGGAGTACATCATGGTTGTTTTTGCTATAAAACACCATGAAACAAATAATCACTTTCCTAAAAAAAGCTTTTGATTCTCTTGACA
>JAIPIC010000063.1 GCA_021734865.1 Candidatus Woesearchaeota archaeon
TACCAAAAATTGCCTATGGATTGTGAGCCCTTTAATACGGAGAAAAGCAAAGCTTTTCTTGTACACAAAAATGCTTTACATTTTTATTGTACCCCATGCTTTAGCTTGGGGTCAGGGCGAACGGCAATTTTTGTTATCTCAATACATGAATCCATCCAAAAATTATTTATACCGACCATGAAACTCTTAATCCATGACAGAAGAGTCTGAAAAATACCAAAAGATTGGCTTCAAAGCAGGCGTTGAAATTCACCAACAGCTCGACGGAAAAAAATTGTTCTGTGACTGCCCTACACTAAATACTGACGAAAAAGCAGATATTCACTTCGAACGTCGTCTTAGAGCACCTCCTGGAGAAACAGGAATAGTGGATGCAGCCGCACTTCATGAGATGCAGAAAGGCAAGAAATTCATCTATGAATCGTCATCAAAGGACACGTGTCTGGTAGAATTTGATGAAGAACCACCTCATATGGTAAATCAGGAAGCACTGAGGACAGTACTTCAGGTTGCATCAATGCTGAACGCAACAATAGTTGATGAAATACAATTCATGCGAAAAACAGTGGTCGATGGTTCAAATGTATCCGGATTCCAGAGAACAGCACTAGTAGCTATTGATGGGTATATTGAAACATCAAAAGGCAAAGTGAAAATCCCAACAATATGCCTTGAAGAAGAGGCCGCCAAGAAAATTAAAGATACAGACGATTCAGTCATGTATCGGCTTGATAGGCTAGGTATCCCGCTGATAGAAATTGGCACTGACCCAGATATTAAGGATCCACAACATGCAAAAGAGGTTGCTGAAAAATTGGGAATGATTCTTAGATCAACAGGCCGTGTTAAGAGAGGGCTGGGGACTATTAGACAGGATGTTAATGTATCGATTAAAGGAGGCGCAAGAGTTGAGATTAAGGGTTTTCAGGACTTAAAGACCATCCCTCTTGTCATCGAAAATGAGATTAAGCGCCAGCAGAAGATCGTCGATTCCAAAAAGAAGATGGATGAAGAAGTCCGCAAAGCAGAGCCGGACGGCACAACAACATTCCTCAGACCAATGCCAGGTGCGGCCCGGATGTATCCAGAAACAGATATCAAACCAATTGTCCCAATGACGACAGATTTAAAGACTCCCGAACTCTTGTCTGATAAGGCCATAAGATATGAAAAAAAGCTTGGTCTCTCAAAAGATTTGGCAAAAACCTTATCTAAAAATCCAAAAGCAGAGTGGTTTGATGAAATTATAAACCAATTTAAAACAATCAAGCCCACATTTATCGCAGAAAATCTGATATCAATCCCAAAAGAACTTAACAGAAGGCACAACCTCGACCCAGAGTCAATAACAAAAGATCACTTCATTACACTTTTTGAAATGGTCGACAAAGGCAAACTGACAAAAGCATCTATGATGGATGCAGCAGTTGATATTGTCCAGAACAGATTTGATCCATCAAAATATGAAGTTGTGTCTTCAGATGATCTGGAAAAGGAAATCAAGATAATCGTCTCAAAGAATAAAGATGCACCCATCGGCGCTCTTATGGGAATGATTATGGAAAAATTCAATGGCAAAGTCGACGGCAAAGCAGCAATGCAGATTCTAAGAAAATACCAGTGAGAATATTTTTATGAATAACAATATTTCTTTAATTCGGTAAAGCCAACTTAAGTGGGTTAAATGGTTCTTCTTTGTAAAAAGCAAAATATATGTCCAAATTCATCGACGGAGAAACACAACGATGAATCCTTTTTGCAAAGAAGAATTTACTGTAAATAGAGTAATTTACAGTCCCAAAATCTGCTTTGCATATATTTGTTACCCAAACCCACGTTAATTGACTTTACCCTTTAATTCTAGATTAATATTATTGAAAATCTCGTTTGCGAGGGTTTCATCTGGATTCAAATACCCCGCACTTTAGTGCGAGATTTTCAATACAAAGAAATGCATTTCTTGTACAAAAAATGTACCATTTTTCCGTACTGATAATTGCGATTATCAGTTCCAAAAACTGCTCACACGAGTCCATACTCGTATGTGCAGTTTTCTGTTACCAAAAATTGCCAATGGATTGTGAGCCCTTTAATACGGAGAAAAGCAAAGCTTTTCTTGTACACAAAAATGCTTTACATTTTTATTGTACCCCATGCTTTAGCTTGGGGTCAGGGCGAACGGCAATTTTTGTTATTTAATCCTGCTCTCATGCATCCTCTCAACCTGCAGTGCGAAAGCCTCAATCTGTGATTCAATGATCTGTGGGAATGGATTTCCATCACACTCAACAGCCAGAAATGGTAAATTATTGTACTTCTTCAAACGTCCATAAGAACCTAAACAGTGCAGTCTTTTGTTACCTTCTACTTTAGATTCCTCATTCATGATAGCTTCTGTAATCCTCGAAGGCAGACAGGCAAAAGGACCGATTGAGATTGCACCGTCTATCTTGTGTCCGATTTCACTGAAAAAAGCACCTATGCCAAGTATTGGCTCCCCTGCAAGCTCAATCTTAATGAACTTTTCACCGTATTCAACAAGTTTCTTTATGTCAACTTCATCGTAATCATAAAGACCTGTCTTTTCCATGATTCCTTTGATCTTCCTCTCAAAGTGCCTCTGTACGAACTTCCGGCCAAAGAATTCAATCTTCTCAGCCAAGCTCAGATCATATTTCATAATCGTGTCTACATAAAAATCAACATAATAAAGCCATTCAAGGGTGTGAGACCTGTGACAAATTATATCCTTGTCGCCTAACCTATCGATTACACCTTGTGAAGAAAACTCATCTCTTCTGACATATATTTCTCCTACAACAAGCACCTTCTTTGCATCGGATAATTTGCCTTTGAGAGGAATCTCTGCAAGAGCATCAGCCACTATTTCCAGAGTATCATACAAGTTTCCACCAGTCGATAGACATTTTACAAGTCTTTCAACCTCGCTGTTGAAAACATCCATTGCAGATTTTCTATCCTTTGCCAGCACATAAAGGGAATTCTTGATGTCATCCATCACATCAGAGATTATGACTCCTTTCAGAACATTAAACAGGTTTTTAAAACCCATCCCAGCGTATCCATTTGTCGAAGTAAGCGACAGAAGTGCTACATCCTCAAGCTTCTGCTTGTCTATCAGCTTGTTCATGAAGACACTATATTGTGCAAACCTGCAATTCCCATCAGTAGTAGGCATGAAATATACCATGAACTCGCCATCTTTCTTGACATTCTCATAATACTCCAATAATGAAGCTGTAGTAAGGATCAACGGAAGGCACTCCTTGCAAGAAGTATGCCCTCTACCTTTCATCAGTGTATCAAAAGTAGGCATGGGAACAACAACAGAGTTAAGACCAGCCCCAGTTAATGCCGCAGCACTCATTTTACTCAGTAATCTACCCATTGACGGAATGACGATCTTTACCCGTTCATCTGTTAGGGGGACAAGTTCTCCTTTACTGGATTTAAAAAACATCTTCTTTCCTTCCAGAATAAGATTTGCTCTCGCATGCCCTTTATCAACAGGTTCCTGGATGTTAAGTTTCCTGTACCTATCAACAATATCCAAGAATGCTTCAATCCTGGTATTTATGCCTGCATCCGCACTATGTGAATCCAGTTCCAATGTAAGTGAGGGTTTTGTTTTCATAATATCTCTAAAGTATCCAACTGTAAAAGAGTCCGGTCCACAGCTGAAATTAGTGATAAAAGTCCCATATAATTGGGGGTGATTCTTTACCATCCTGGCTGCTTTGAGTATTTCCTGAGCTATAGCCCAGTACATCCCCTCAAGAGGGTCAAAATGATCATAAGGCAAACAATCAAAAGGAATGATATATACACCCCTTGAGGCAAATTTCCTGGGAATTCCCATATTCGCTTCTCTGGCAAAAGCATTGTATGGACGACCAAACAAGACTACTCCTATCCGCTCAGGATTTTCCTCAATCTTTTTGATATACTCCTTGCCTATCTCACGTCGTCGATTGAAAAATTCCTCTTGCTTCTCAAGACCATTATGGTAAGCTTCCTCAGCAGCCTCATCAGAGAAACCAAGTTCCTCACCAAGCTTGATGAATTCCTCATGCATATTGTCATAACCCTTTGAGAAATAAAAGACAGGCACTAGAATCTCGCTTTCAATATCTCGAAAAGCGCTCTGCAGAAAGAAAGGTTCTCCTTGTACGACAACACAAGTCGAATGCCTATAATTTGCTTTCTTTTCATTTTTAACAGGTAATTCAGTAATGAGAGGAAGCATTATGTAATCCGGTTTCTTGTCCACAAGGTTCTGCATCATCCCATGTGCAATTTCTACCGGATAGCAAAATGAAGAGCCCGTTTTCTTGATACCCTCTGGGTCCACCTCATCAGATAGGATAACTTTCATTCCAAGCGATTCAAAGAAATGGAAATATAATGGGAATAAAGTATTTGTCATGAATGATCTGAGAATGCCAACTGTCTTTCGATTGTCACTTGTCTTTGGTCCGTTACTTTCACTTCCATTCCTGACACTATCATCTGTCTTAGGGTCATCTGCTTTTTCTGCCTGGTTTGGATCATTATCCTTGACATATCCCTCATAATAATCCATATAGACAGCTTCCTGTCTCATCTTGACAAAATCAAGAGTCCCATCGTCATTACTTATATTGTGAAGTGCATTATAATATTTGTTACAAGCCCCACCAAACGGATAGGCCTTTCCATCTATTTTGATTATATTTATCTGACATCCAATATCACATTTTTCGTCAGCCCCAGGACACTTGAAGCTCTTGCCGTATTCAACCTCTCTTTGGAAAAGATCCTTAAGGTTAAACT
Source organism: Candidatus Woesearchaeota archaeon (assembly GCA_021734865.1). GTDB lineage: Archaea > Nanobdellota > Nanobdellia > Woesearchaeales > JAIPIC01 > JAIPIC01. The sequence continues at coordinate 4,834 of JAIPIC010000063.1, forward strand.
CCTGCTTCTGCATTAGTCCAATTTCAATCCTGTTCTTAACTTCAAGTGCAACTCCGAATGCACCCATCAGACCAGGATCGGGAGGGACAATGATCGGTTTTTTTATCAATTGTGCCATAGCAAGAGGAACCGCTTTGTTATAACACACTCCCCCCTGCATGAATATCTTGTTTCCAAGTTTCCTTGCGCCTTTTACCCTGTTGTTATAATTCATACATATACTATATACTAGCCCAGCGATGATATCTTCTCTGGATATATTCTCATGAGATGCATTTTTTATATCACTGCTGATGAATGCAGCACATTGGTCGTTGAAATTCGGCGGATTCTTACCTTTTAGAGCAATGTCTTGAATATCGAGATAATGAACCTTTAAGGTTTCGCTTGCAGCTTCCTCAAGAAACGAGCCAGTCCCAGCAGAGCAAGCCTCATTCATAGCATAATCACAGGGCACACCATTAATCAGATAAGTATATTTTGCATCCTGTCCACCAATCTCAAGGATAGTATCCACATCTTTATCATAATAAGCAGCAGCAGTAGCATGAGCGATAATCTCATTAATGATCCCTTCTGTCATTGCATGCAGCCCACTGATGTGTCTGCCTGAACCAGTAACTCCAAGCCCGATGACTCCTACACCAACTCCTTGTTCATCAAGCTGCTTATTAATCTCTTCATAGCATTCTCTTGATGCTTTTATAGGATTGCCGTTAGTTCTCAGATAGACTGACGCAAGAACAGCATTGTCGCTTGTTCTTACCAATGCAGCTTTTGTTGTTGTTGAACCAACATCCAGCCCAAGAATGCACTCGTCTCCCTCTACAGGAACCCCTTTTTTCTCATCTGAAAAAGAGACCATATCCTTAGCATTTGATAAAGGAGGAAGAGTTGAGAAAGTGCTTTTCATAGTATTAATATCAGACTTTTTAGATTCTGTTTGATTCTCGTACGCATAAACAGCAGCTCCAAAAGCCTCAAAAAAATTTGCATTATCTGGAATAACAAGATTATCAATTTTTTCACGGAGCTTATCCATGACATAAGCATTCTTTGTTACTCCACCGACAACCGCAATATCATTCTTTGCCTGCAGCAGCTCAGTCACTTTTTCAGCGATCATATCACCAAGACCAGCACAGACTCTACCAGTTGGAATCCCCTTATTGAGTGCATGCGTACAATCACTTTTACAGAAAACAGAGCATCTACCAGATACATAATAAGGTTCTGCGTCCCTTGCAAGCTTTATTGCTTCATCGATATTAACATTCATGCGGCCGATCTGCTGAAGAAAAAATTCACCTGTACCAGACGCACATTTATTGCCTGTCCTGACCTTTATAATCTTATTCTGATTGAGTTCATACAAGATGAAATTTTCACTTCCAAGACTTATTAGAGCGTTAAATTTCTGATCCCCTTCAATTGCACTCAGTGCAAGTTCAGTTGCCTGTGGTTCAGTTATTTTTGGAAGGTCTATAAGATCTTTGAATTTCCTGCCAGTAACGCACACATAACCATCAAGAGGCAGTTCCGTAAAATATTTCCTTGGGTTTCCCTCATGTGTGATAATCTTGCTCTCGATTATTTTATATTTACTATTCCCATCATTGATCTTGTCTTTAACAATCTTATCATGAGAAGATTTCTTGTTTTCAGTACTATTATTCTCTTCAATAACAACATATTTTATTGAAGAAGCCCCAATGCAAATCCCAGTTGCTTTCATTGACGACGTGGTATGAGGAATAGTTCATAAAGATTTCGCATAATAATACTGCATCATTTAATGTGACTATTTTGGCAGAACACCATTATTCAAGTGTTTATCGAGAAATTCCAAAATCAATTTTGTAGGTTTGGCTGAAACAATAGCATCTGTGGCATCGATAGCCCAATTTAAACCAGTTTTATTTTTTAAATCAATCTTCATACTTGGATCATTGAACCAGTGACTGAATCTAGGCATCCAATGGAATTCAACATTGCCATGTTTCATATATGTATCTTCATATGATTTTTTACCTTTTTTTGAGAAAGTCCGTGCGACAATGTCTCTTGTACCTTTTAAAAGCAATTTCGGTACTCCCGATACAACTCTTTGTTTATACTGATGGATGAATCTATTTTTCATTCCTTTAACAGATTGAGCGTGATCTAATTCACTTTTCGAATAATTTCGTACTTCAAAAGCCTGCCTACTTTTGTCCATATAATCGTTCATATCAATCTTGTTCATACCATCAGAGAAAAAATCAATCAAATCAAGGAAATCGGGAGGGTTTTTAACAGTGCATAAATAATCCGCTAGAGCTTTGACATTATCCAACCGCAGCCACTTCTTACCCCATAACATATTGATTAGCTTGGGTCGATTGGCCACGAATTTCAATAATCCAGGCGATACGACAGCCTGAATTGTCAATGGAGGAGCTAACATAATAATCGCATCAATCTTTGCTCCACCAAACCTTGATGTCCTTAATTCTTGCAATATTAAACCGATTATTTCTTTATACAATTCAGTAGCCATATCCTCAAAATTAGGTTTATCTGAAGACAGAACACTGGCAAATTCTTCTAGCTTTTCGTAAATCTTTTTTTCAATTATAGAATTATAATTATATAATGCAAATAGTGATGAGGCAGCTCCTGTACTATGACCCAAGGCAGCCACTTTATTTATTCCTATTCCATGTAAATACGCAGTTGCTCTCAAAAAGTACTCGCTTGCAAGACCAAACTCTAATTGCCCTTCGCTATCTTGATGACCGGGTAAATCAAAAGCATAGACGGGATAACCATAATCGGCGATTCTTCTATACAATAGATCGCTGTTTCCTTTATATCCAAAGAATCCATGCGTGGCAGCCACCCCTCCTTTTGCATTTTTCAAATCCTTATAGTATAAAATGCCAGCAACCGGACCCAACCGAATATCTTCTGTTTTGATGTCTGAAAACAATGCTTTAGCTGAAGATTCAAATCTGACAGTATCCTCGGTCATCTGTCTGTCATTGATTATTTGATGTTGTAAGGCTTTTTGTTGTCCTAGATATTGTCCTTCTCGATATACTAAATCTTTAAATTTTCCAAATTCTTGGTTTTCCTGCCAAAGATCTCCTTTTTTATTCTGTTCAAAGTGGGCACGCTGGAGCTCAAGAATCAGGGCAAGATCTCCAAAAAATTTGTACTCAGAGGCAATTCTGTCTCCAATAGCACCGAGTTTCTGCTTTTCATCCTCAGTCAGACTTTCGTCCTGCAGAATCTTTTCAATCTCTGCAACAATACGTTTCGCATTTGCCAGCAGACGGACCTCTTTGCCATTTTCAAATACAACAAGGTTTCTCACTTTTTTCATTAACTTTCGCAATTCCTTCAGATGCGTTGCATTCTTCCAGTCTTTTTCAAAATTTGAAATGTATTTTACTTTATCCTGATAATCTCTTTCTAGATTGAGAAGTACATCCAGCTCTTCATGAGTCTCTTTTAAGTATGATTTCAAGAATGCAATATTCTTTTTCTTTGAGAATAGCCTATCTTTGAATGATTTCATTTAACTCACCATATAGTATCTAGTTATTTTGCACAATATTTTATCTGCCAATCGCTTCAATAATTTTATTTCTATTAATTTTTTCGTAATTTTCCAGGTCATCCTTGATTTCCTTTTGAATACCTACAAGTTCTTTGATTGCTTTTCCTGATCCCAGAAGAGCCCCCTCTCTAAGTACTAAAACATAGAACATATGAAAATTCATCTTTTCTTTCCATAAACTGTCTTTGTTCTCTTCAAAAAACGCATACTGGAGATTGTAGATTACAGACAATTTCTCAAAAACTTCCATTGCCTCAATGATTCGGATCCGTATTGCCCTGAGCTTGAGATTTTCTTCATCTTTGATTCTAGGAGATTCTAGTCTTTTTTCAATGGCCGCAACAATACGCAATATTAGACTCTGAAGTTCAGTAGTACCTTTCTCATTGAACTTTATCATCCGCTTAATTTTATTCATGACCTTGTTTAGCTGTCTAAAGTCCCCTTTTTTCCATCTGTGTTTGAAAGTAGTGACAAACTTTAGCTTTGTATTATAATCATTTTCAATTGAAGCCAAGAGATTCAGTTCTTTCTTTATTCCTTTGGTTATGTCTTTGACAAAATCAACATTTCCCATAAACAGCCTTTCCAGAAGATCCATAAACTAGAATATAACCCTACAATATAATAAATTATGGGATTCCTTTAGAGTTACGAAGAATCGCTCATATTTATTAGGTCAATATTGTGCTTCTCCCCAATCTTAATGAGATCAGAGAAATTCAGAGCATCTAGTGATGCACCACCTATGAGTGCTCCGTCTACATCATCACACCTTAAGATATCGTAAAAGTTATCGACCTTGACAGACCCACCATAGATGATAGGGATATTATCTGCGATATCACCATCAATATTTTTAATGTGGTTCCTTATGAAAAAGTGCATCTCTTGTGCAATCTGAGGGGTTGCAACCTCACCAGTACCTATGGCCCAAACAGGCTCATATGCGATAATAATCTTTTTGATATCATCAGTACTGAGACTGCGTAAACCATTATCAAGCTGTTCTTTAATGATCTCATATTCCTTATGCGTCTTTCTCTGCTGGCTTGATTCTCCAACACAGAATATTGGTCTCAATCCTGAATTTAATGCAGACAATACTTTCTTATTGAGAATACTATCATCTTCACCAAAAATTCTTCTTCTCTCTGAGTGTCCTATTATTACATATTCAGCAAATTCTTTGACCTGATCAGAGCTTGTCTCACCTGTAAAAGCCCCTTTGCTCTCATAGTATATATTTTGTGCACCAATGCAAATACCTTTATTTTTTCCAGTCTGATACAATGTACTCAACAGACTATGTGATGGGCAAATAATGACTTTGCATTTCTTCCATTCAGCATTCATCTTATTGACAAAGTCTATCACTTGTTGAGATGTTTTGTTCATCTTCCAGTTCCCTGCAACAATGACTTGTCTCATTCTGAGTACCTCTCATAGTTTTCTTCCAGAGCCTTTAATGCCGGGAGCGACTCACCTGACAAGTATTTTAGGCAGGCACCTCCTCCTGAAGATACATGTGTCATTTCATGTGAATGGCCAAACTTGTTTACAGCCGCAGCGGATTCACCACCACCAATTATTTTAATGCAGTTCAACCCTGCAATGTGGTCAGAAATGCTCTTTGTGCCTTCAGCAAAATTATCCCATTCAAACACACCAATAGGACCTCCCCAAAAGATTGTCCTAGCTTCACTGAGTTTATCTTTGTACATCTGTCGAGTAACAGGTCCGATATCCATTATAAGCCAACCATCTGGAATTGAATCGAGGCCAGTCACTTTTACTTCTGCATTTGCATCAAATTCAGAACCGCAAACTGCGTCCACAGGCAGAGTGATCTGGTCACGATATGTTGACATCAGCTCTTTGGCCAGATCGATAGAATTTTCATCATATTTTGAGCCTTTGACATCAATTCCATTTGCTTTTATGAAAGTATTGGCCAACATCCCACCGATTATTATGTTGAATCCCCGATCCAAAAGGGTCTTGATAAGCTCTATTTTGTCTTTCTTAGCGCCCCCAATGATTCCTACAACAGGAAGTTCAGGATCCTCGGTTACCATATCAAGCTTATCCATCTCGTTCTCCAGAAGCTTACCTGCAAAACTTGGAATGAATTTTTCCACCTGGCACAAAGATCCATAAGCACGGTGTGCCTGACCAAAAGCATCAAGAACAAAAACATCCGCCAGAGAAGCCAGAGCTTTCCCGAATTTCTCAGTATTATCCACTTCACCTTGTTCAAACTGAATATTCTCCAGAAAGATGATCTCATCTTGCTGGTCAGAGATGGCATTTTCAACTTCAGCACCGGTTGAATAATTGAGCTTTTTGACCTTAATGCCGATATTATTCTCAAGTGCCTCAGCAATCTTGTCTACTCTCAGCTCTTCGACAACCTTACCTTTTGGCCTTTTGAAATGAGTCATGACAATTATTTTTGAGTTCAAGGACAAAAGATATTTCAACGTTGGTATCGTCAGTTTGATTCTCTGATCATCAATTACATTACCTTCTTCATCGACTGGAAGATTGTAATCAACCCTTACCAGAACATGTTTTCCTTCATCATTAAATTCATCAAGACTAAAATAATTCAAATTAATGCACCCCTTGCAGTATTTGCCTCCGGTTCTGACCGGCTGACATAAAATATTAACATTTAATACCGTATAAAAAACTATCTGTTATCGGACAGAATCGCATCAAGTAATATCTAAATTTCTTATTATCTGATTCTTTTTATTGAAAATCTCGCTTGCGATGGTTTCATCGGGATTCAAATGCCCCGCACTTTAGTGCGAGATTTTCAATACAAAGAAATGCATATGCATTTCTTGTACAAAAAATGTACCATTTTTCCGTAATGATAATTGCGATTATCAGTTCCAAAAACTGCTCACACGAGTCCATACTCGTATGTGCAGTTTTCTGTTACCAAAAATTGCCTATGGATTGTGAGCCCTTTAATACGGAGAAAAGCAAAGCTTTTCTTGTACACAAAAA
>JAIPIC010000064.1 GCA_021734865.1 Candidatus Woesearchaeota archaeon
AGCAAGTGCCACAATATTAAGTAACATTTTTGGCAAAAAACTATGATTGCTAATTAATCGTTTTTCTTTATATAGAAGATTGAGAAATTGTTGTTCTTTAGAATATAGGTATATGTTACGTAATTTCGGTACTATACACTCGACAAATTTAAGGAATGGACAACCAAATTATTAGTATTCTTAGAAAATGTCACAATCTTCCAAAAACAACTACTATCCTGTCTGCAACAAGATATCCATGTTGTAAGAAAGGGAAAGTTAAAATATGCTTAACCCTTTTTTAAATCGATGTCTGTTGTATATATTCCTTTTGCACTGATAGCCATCTTTGGCATAATCACATCCTATTCTGATTATAAGAAAGGGAAGGTTAGCAATAAGGTAATCAGTATATTTTTCATCATTGGAACAGTAATATCAATCTCTTATGGGGTTTGGACTGCGACCCTAATATACACTTTAGTCAACATATTAATCGCTATATTGGTTGGTTTTGCTTTTTATTATGCTAATCTTTTGGCTCCTGGAGATGGAAAGTTATTTACAGTATATGCTACTCTAATTCCTGCAGGGCTTTATGAGACGACAATCACATTTTTCCCTGCTGTTTTTATTGGAATGTATGCCTTCTGTGTTGCTTTTTTGTACTTAGGCTACAAGGTAATCAAAGATTTTGAATTTGATAAGACAGCCACATCACTTTTTAATTTCAAGAACCTTGGGTTTTTAGCTTTGGCTTTTTTTTCAATGGAATATGTCACGTTATATGGGATGTATTTAGGAATGCACCAGGTTGTGATCAGAATATTGATTTTGGCAGCAATTTCCTGGTTATATCAATTAAAAAACAAACTCATATGGGTTTTTGGCGGTCTGGCTGTTGTAAGATTGATTTTTGACAGGAGCCTCTTTTCAACAACATGGTTTATCCAATATTCTATTTCTGTCTTAGTATTTCATGTAATATCTGCCATTTTTATAAAGTCGGGGAAATTTAGGAAACATAAAAATAAACAGGACCTTAAGGTAGGTGATGTGCTTGCAGAGGATGTGGGAAAGAATAAGGAAGGGTCTGTGTTGGATCATAAAATAATTGGAAAAATCAAAAAAGAAACTAAAATAAAGAAGATTTTCATTGCAGAGACTATGCCTTTTGCAATGTCTATGTTTCTTGGGGCGTTAATTGCGCTCTTTTTTCGTGGGTGGATTTTTTAATATAAATACGTGCCGTTCAATATCAAAAAATGGTGGTTGCATTATTATTAAAGTGTTCATCTGTTGGGCATACTAAGTAGCGTCTTGATAACACCGCAAAATTAAGTGGGTTTTTTTACACACTAAGATTGTGTCTTATTGCAGAAAATATGCCATTTGAACTTATCATGTTTCTTGAGGCTTTGCTGACTCTAACTTTTCATGTTCGGGTATAATAATGTTCTCGACAACCCAGTCAAATTGAGCCTTATAGATCTTGCATCGGCTTGTGCTTGGGATGTGCGCTATCACATTGCCATGCTCTGCGTAATTACAGACAGGACAGACACCACAATAAGGTTTGTAAACGCATTCATTGCAGACGTATTGGTCGTTGATTGATGCTAAAAATGTAGAGCACGCAGTTTCGGATTTGAGGGCCCCTTTAAGCGTCATATTTGCAACATTTCCTAATTTGAATAGGTCGTCATCAAGCATTCTTGCTTCGTCACAGACATATATATCACCATTGTAATTATAAGCGATCTGACCAAAAGAGGCACCACAAGGTGAACGGAGATCAAGGTAATTGGGGTCATTTTCTTTCATAATCTTAAGGAGCATGATTCCGACCATCCTTTCAGTTATGTCTACTCCTTTTTTCCTCTGCATTCTAATATATCCCATTGCTAAATACCAAAATTGAAGAAATTCATCGACTGAATAGGATATGTCATCCCAGACGTGCGTTGCTTTTCCCATCTTATTTGCTGGTCTGAGATGAATTGATTTCAGGTCGTTCTTGATGTATTCTGACACAATTCCTTTTGGGTCTGTCAAGGATTTCTTAGTGAGTGTCACAAGGGCGTTCATCCGAATTTTTTTGTATTCTTTTTTGATAATGTCAAGCCATTTGACAATATCATCATAGTTACTGCCGTATTTTTTTGGTCTGTTGGCATCATGGATTGCCTTTGGTCCATCAAATGAAGTGCAAAGGCTGATCTTATTTTTCTGGATGAAGTCAAGCTTATCTCTGTCCATTAAGGATAAATTAGTCACAATAGTGATCTTAAGATCCTTTTTTGCATCCTTATTTTTTTCAAAGGCATATTCGGTCACTTCTTTGATGATTTCCCAATTCATAAGTGGCTCTCCACCCTGAAATTCTATTGTGATAGCCCTAGATGGGCTTTGGAAAATGAAATCAACCGTCTTTTTTGCAGTTTTAGAACTCATGTTGTGTTCTCTTGTTCCTTGGTTCGCCTGGCAATAGACACAATCGAGATTGCATTTTTGAGTAATGACCATGATATGCAGGCTTGTTCCCTGTGAAAGGCAGGCATACCTCGCCCCAGTGAGCCGGATTGCCTCTTGTATGTTATGTGAATCTAAAAGAATTTCTTTCTCAAGGAGCTTTTCTTCAAGTTGCTCAGAAACTACATTTTTACACAAGTCATCAAATTCTTGCTTGCTAAGAATAATAAAACTGCCATGATCAGTTGTTACAAAATACCTGCCAGCAAGCTCTCTAAAACGGTAATTATTGGTCTTTGCCATCTTCATGTTGAGTTTCTTCCCAAGGTACGGCAATGCCTTCAGGATCATCGATATCCTCATCTTCTATGAGGTCAAAGATTTCATTGCTGTCTTCATTAGTGGCAAGAGCGCGCTGAAGAATCGCTTCTTTGATTGGACGGGTCTGCTTTGCCCTTTGGTGGTAATCCTCGTACTTGATCAATTCGTCCATAAAATCCCCGGCCAGTTGTTTAGGGTCACTACCTTCTTTTTTTGGCTCAAGAGTAACCTCAATTTTTGTATCTGGATCTCCATCAAGAATTACATACGCTCTTTCAAGAAACATATTTGCTGCGGAATATGTAGCTGGTTTCGTGTGCATCTTCGCATTGACTGTAATTGTTGCAACACCACAATCTATTTTAACGTTTTTCATGCTCTACCTAATCAAGTGGAATTATTAAAAATTTTAGTAAGATTTATAAAGTTACGGGGTCTAATTAATAGTATGGTTATTCCTTCATTAAAAAAAAATGTACTCAGTTACTTATCTAAAGAGGATGCAAAAATTGCAAAGGAAAATATCCAAAGGATTGGTTCACTTATTGTTAGTGGAGTAGTATGTGCAGTTATCACTTCAGAAATTGGTTTGGCAGCAAATGAAGACTACTATACCCACACAAATTCAGATACTTGTATCACTCAAGATAATGGGGTGCTTGCAGCCACGCACAACCACCATTCACAGCACACGGTCCACAATGACGGCGGCGGTGGCGGCGGCGGTTGTTCATCAATAAGTTGGTAAGAGCAACAATAATTCTTACAGAAAAGTGTAATTTAGATTGTAGCTACTGTTATGTATTTAAATCAAACAAAAGTAGTTGCCTAAATACAATTGAGAAAACCCTTTGTTTTTTAGGATCAAACTTTGATCAGATTATTCTAAGTGGTGGAGAACCCATTTTGAAATGGGATTTGATCAAACGCATTGTTGAGTGGAACAAAAAACGTTCATTTGTCGGAATACCCACCAATGGTCTTTTACTCGATGAAGATAAGTTAAATTATGCAGAAAGAAACGGCATCAACTTTGCTATCAGTATAGACGGCCCGAATAGCACGGATAGAGGAACAGGTGTTTTTGAAATACTCAAGAGAAAAATCAGCCTATTTCTGAAGTTTAAAGGCATAGTAAGAATCCGAATGACTATCTCACCAAATGAGGCAGAGAAAGCATATGACAATTTCATGTTTTTTGTCAATCTAGGTTTCACAAGGCTTGATATTAGGCCTACCTTGGGCTGTTATTGGTCGAATGAAAAGATCAATTCATTCTTTAAGAATTATCAAAAAATTGTGTCTTTGGTTAGAAATGAAGGACTGAATCTGAAAAGTCTAAATAAAGATAGTAATGAAAACGTGGCCTGCCCAAAAATAATTCAAGAAGTGCTTATCGACACTGAGGGTGTCATTTATCCATGCACTTTTTTTCTTGCTATCAAAAACAGGGAAAAATTCAAGATTGGGGACGTGTTTTCTGGGCTTGATGGAAAAGCAATGAAGAAAATAAGTCAATTCAGAAAGTGTAGTATTTTCAGCAAGTGTAGATTCTGCGCACCAACAGGATCATGTACAAAAATATGTTTATTATATAATCTAAAAACGCAGAAATTTAGTGAAAAGCTAGGTGAACAGAACATTAAGCTTGATAAACTGTTATGTCAAGCTTCCATCCATGTTTCCTGATGCTGGTTAATATGATTCTATTATTATAGGTATTTATCTTTTTGTTAGACACAAGTAGAAGAGTCCTCTTCCATTGTAATCTTCATCCAGAATCATTTTTTCAATAATGAATTTATCTTCAAAAAGAAGGAGAATTTCTTTTTTTGATAAGCCAAAGGCGGGAAGGTTATTTGTATAGAAAAGCGGTTTAATCCTGTTTTGTTGTGATTCATTTCTAAAGATTCTCAAATGCAGGTGCCCTTTACTCTTAAGCACGTTATAATAATTTGATATGATATCTTCACGATCTTGAGGATAATTGACATGAAAACACCCTGCATCGCAAATAACGTCAAAAAATGATTCTTTAAACTTCAGCTCCCTAACATCCTGAACCTCAAATTTCCCCTGAGGCAATCGCCTTTTAATGTATTTTATTGCATTTTTAGATATGTCTATCCCATAGGTCTCATAACCTTTGTTTATGAAAAACTCTGAATTCTTGCCGTGCCCACACCCACTGTCCAGTATCTTGGTGCCTCTTGGAAAATTAAAGCTCTCAATGTAATTCACAACGTGTCGATCTGGTTCGGAAACCCCCCACGCGGCACTATCAGGATTGTCCTTATAATAATTATCCCATTCAAGCGTATATGAGCCTGCAAAAGGAAGCCTTGGCATAAATACTAGCCTGTCAATATTTTGTTTTTCAAGTCTTTTGGGTTTGGAATCGTTTTTATAAAACTGGGAATTTCCTTTTATGATGATTTTACTATAATTCTTACTATTAACTTGGGCTTTAAGAGAATACCTGTTGCATTCAATGGAACATGCCCCTATGCCCTCCCTATCTTTTGCAAACAAACATTTCCTAGAAGTCGCAATATATACATATGGATAATACATTGAAAAATTCATTTGTTCTTTAGGTACATAATCATACCCTTGATAGACATTATCAAGTTCTATCCTAAAGATACCCTGGTCCATAATAAAATCCTGGAAGTCTGTATTAATGTTTGACATCCTATAATACTCCATATTACCAGAATCAGGTCTTATCCTCGGGTCTCTTTTGATTGAGATCAATAGCCTGCCTAAAATGGGAGTAAGTTGGTTTTTCTTGATTGAATGTAACAGCCCCCAATCATTAAAAACAACTTCTGTTGATTTTGGCAGTCGAGAAAAAATCCCTGATAATCTTTGAATTCCAAAGTCTGTGCAATAAGGAGTAACAAAGGTCAAAGGCATATTTTTGATTCTGCAGAAATCTAGAATCTGATCGATTTCTTTTGAGGATGGTATTAATCTCTCACAGAACTCGTTCCCAAAATATACTCTATTAAAATGATAATTGTCACATAGTTCCCGGTCATTAAGATTCCTTATATATATAGCGTGGTCCCTTGTCTTGTTTATTGATTTTTTTGATAACAAGTACTTGCGAAATCTTTGAACATTATTTCTGTAATCAAATTGATTAGCCTTGGCTTTGTTATTAGTTCTAATTTTGTGTAAGGTATCTTGTGATGATAATTTTTCTATTGCTTTTTTTACGTCAATTGGATTAATGATATTATCTTGGACCTTAATCAGAAATCCATTCTCACCATTGACCACCAATTCATTCAAGGACTGCCAATCTGTCGTGATCACTGCAAGCCCTGCAGCAAATGCCTCGATAATTACCCTCCCAAAAGTTTCGTTTGTATCAGTAGATAGATGAACCAGCACATCTGACTGTGAAAATATTGCTTTTTTCTTATCTTGGTTGTCTTCCAGTGACCCGTAAAAAAGTATCCTGTCCTCAAGGTTATTGTCCTTAATGAACTGTAGAACTGAACAGTAATATTTTTTCTCATTTGTGTCTCTCAAACCACATATTGGAGATATTATGTGAAGACGGGCCCCCTTGTCTTCAATAATTAGTGTTTCCAATAATGGAAGTAGGCCCTTCTCAGGAACCATCCTGCCACAATATACAAGTTCCAGTTCTTTGTTCTTATGCGAAATTGATGAGTAGGATTTTATATCAACAGGAATGGGCATGTAAAAAGTATTGTACCTAGAAGAAATCAGAGAAACAGATTTTTGTAAGTACTTACTGAATGGGATTATTACGTCGTCTTTCCAAAGATACCTGACTATGCTCTTAAATCGGGGTTGCCATCTCTCAAAGAGATAAGGGTAGATGATGAAGTTAATTTCGATATTTTTTTCGCTCCTATATTTAAATAGTTCAGTTGGATCAAAAACATCATTCAAAAATATGTACTTTACTCTTTTTGAGGTGGCTTCTTCAACAACTTTTTCAACTGCTCCTGAAGCACCGTTCTGAATTATCTCACATTCAAAATATTCAGAAAAATATCTAAGAATATCGTTGTCTATTATTTTGTGACTTACATTTGCATAATCATCAATCTTAAAAAATGCGAGTCGTGTAAGGTTATTTTTCAATATTTGCTTAAGTTTTATTATGATTGGATTTTCGTCTCTCATAGCTAATATTTCTGGGGCAGAGAATTCATTTTTATCGAATTTAGTTAAGATATAATCTAAATCATGGGCCCTCATATTCTTGTTTTCCATTGGCCATAACAAGGGGTCTAATTCTTCAAGTTTCTTGCCTTTGATCAGGTGAGCATGGTTTAAATATTCTTCAGTTTGAGGTATTGGTGTAAATGGCAGAAGTTCAGGAGAACATCCTTTTTCATACACAAAACTTACTGATTCGAGTATTTCATCCACCGTCTGGTTAGGTAGCCCAATCATCACCTTTGTTCGAACTTTTAATCCTCTTTGTTTTGAAATCTTAATTGCATTAATGAAATTAAGAATTGAATCCGGCCTATAGAATCTTTTTCGGTCTTTTTGATGGATGCTTTCAAGAGAAAACGAGGCGGTTTCGTATCCAAATCTGACCAGTTTATCAAGTATTCCAGGATTTAATAAATCTGATTCAAGACCATGTTCGAGGAATGGTATCTTAATATTAATTCCTCTTTTCTCCATTAAATCAAGGATTAACTCAAAATGATTTTTTGAATTCATAAGTAAATTATTGTCAAAAAAATAGAGTGACTTGAATTTGAATTTCCTAATATTTTCTTCGATGTAATCAACAATCCTTTCTGGTGGGTAAAATATTATTTTGTTTTCAAGAATGGGTACGGAACAGTAAGAGCACTTATTGCAACAACCTTTTGTGGTATTCAAGAAGAAAAACCTATGGTCTTCCTGTGTTAAGGAATAATCTGGGAAAAAATGGTCTGCTTCATGCATTTCCCCAATAAAAATCTTGTCTGCCTTGGATTCCTTTGCTTTCTCCGGACAAAGGGTTGCATACAACCCACCTAAGATTACCTTCGAATCGGGAAACACTTCTTTGCATATTTCGATTGTTTTGTGGTATGAAATCCATGAATAAGTAAAAACAGAAGTTACCCATATTTCGTCTGGTTGTTTTTGCTTAACCAGTTCTTTTTTAAGGTCGGAATACGTTGTCCCATACAGATACATCGGTCTCATAGAATTGTGCTCAAAATTACCTGTTTTTAGCTTATATATCTCTGTTTTCTTAATATTTGATAGACAATCCAATAACCTTACACTATGCCCCTTACTCTTAAAATACGCTCCAATTTTAAGTAAGCCATATGGGGGGAAGACAGAATAGCGTTTATATGAACCAAATTCCGCAAATATAACCTTCATATGCGATATCTGTGGTGGGTTTATTAAGAGTATCCGCTTACTTTTTTTCATCTAAATCATCCATTAATTGTTCCAAAAATAAGGTATCAGAATACCTTTCTGCAGTTATCAAACCGCCTGTTCGAATTTTTTCATAGTTGTGTATTTGTGATAATATTTTTTTTTTAATATATCTTATGTCATTAATTCTATCTAAAGGTATTTTTATGCCATTGGTTCCATCTGTGACATAATCAAAAACCTTTAGGTCAGACACGACCGGCACGCAACCGCAAGCCATGGCTTCAACATTGACTTTTCCAAAAGTCTCGTTTTCAAAAGTAGATAAATTAATTAGAAAATGTGCCCTGGAAATATATTTAAATCGCTCAGGACCAGTTATGGGCCCAAGATATTCCACATTTTTGCTATGTATTGCCTCTTTGCCATAATTGCCAATTTTAGTGATTAAATATGCTTTCAATTTCATTATTTCAGCTAGTCTGATAGCTGTGATTGGATTCTTTTCTTTTATCATTCTACCACAGAAGCATAGAGAAATATTACTGTCTTTGATAATCCTATGCTTTTCTATTTCTTCCTTGTTGAAGGGAATAAAGGTTTTCTTCTTGGTGAAAATATATTCACCATAATCATCCAATTGAGGTTGATTAAATACATAGATTAAAAATCTATCGTGGTAATAATTAATTAGGGAAAGCATTCTCTTATCAATATTATAATCAAGGAACACAAATATTATTTTCAAATTCTCAAATTCCGTTAGAATGGATATTATTTGTTTTATGTACCTCCTATTATAGTATGGAAAAGTCAATAGGAGGTAATTTAGGTCCTGCATTTCCTTATGGGATTCGAGATCTCCAAATATTTCTTTTGAACGAAAAAGGGTCACATCAAACAGTTTTTCAATTGCAGTCAAGTACGATTGTGTTATTGCTATGTATGATGGGATATTAACATTATTGATTGAATAATCTAATAGATAAAAACCCATCCTTTTGCTTCTACTGCCTTTCTCTTTAATTTGCACATCAGGGTTGTTTTCCAATTCAGCTTTGAAAGGAAACCATTCACAATTTTTACACAGGGCGGGCATTTTACCTGATACTAGGTCATTCTTAAACTCCACATAAGTTTTCTTTAGTCTGATCTTTGAAGCAGAGCAATCTCCAAAATCCATATCAAACAATCGACAACAGGGAGCTATCTTTCCATCTATCCCCACATATATTTTGTCAAAGCCCCAACAACAACTCAAATCAGAAGCAAATCTAATATATTTGTTTCCAGTATATATGTTATATTGTTTCAGAAAATTTCTAACCAATCTCTTCATATCATAGGGGGATAGATACCTTTCTTTATAGTATAATAAAGTCAATAACAGCACATTTATTTTGTTTTTTATCGCCTGTTTGATTATATATAAGCAGGAGCTGATATTATCTTTTGTGAATACAATGTGAATAACAACACTAAAATTATTTCTTTTTAGGATTATCGCTTTCTTGAATATTCTTGTGAAGTATTCTTTGAAGGGCAAACCTTGTGAGTGATAAGAATCTATTGAAAATGTGATATCAGAAAATATAGCCGGGCTAAACTGAGATATAAGATAGGGCTCCAGTAAATAGCCATTTGTAACTATCCTGGCTAAAATTCTTTTTTTTTCTAATAGCTTAAGCATCCTGTAAATGTCAGGATTTAGAAATGGTTCGCCAAGGCCCTGAAGAGTAACTGAATTCAATGATTTCATACTATTAATTATTTCTCTGAAATAATCGTATTTCATAACGAGATTAGATTTTGGAAGGCAAATCTTGCAGTCAAGGTTGCATTTTGTGCATATTTCAATCTGTGCAGTTTTCAATAACACGGCATATTCTTCAATAGTAAACGCCTCCAATTTCAATCATAGGTGATTATTAAGATTTGATAAGTCTATAATTATGGTTTTTGTAACCCATAAAAGCAAGTTTCTGCACATTCAGTCTTGTGGACCTTATTATACAGGCTTTTAACTTCATTTAAGTATTCTTTCTTTGGTAAGCTTAAGAATTTTATGGCGTTTTTCACAAAGGTAACATCCTTTATTTTTTTATCTGTGGTCATATCTCTTCCGACAACCTTTACTCTGCTAACGCCCATATCAAAAAGGTCTTTTATAGCACATGCTCCACAGTGTAGAAATGAAGTTGAGTATCTGCTTTTGAACCTTTCTTCTAATTCATTTATGTTGTCATGTTTATCCTTAGAATACATCTTAAAGTCAGATAATAGTTTACATGGGCCACCACTTGCTTCAAAAAAACCATGTGAGTAATTACATAGCCCATCAATGTTAAGACAGTCCCCATCGCTCTCTTTTATGAAGCATTCATAAGATATAGAGGGATGTTTATTAACCATGTGTCTTATTTCAGATAAAGACAGATGTCTTGGAAGAATAATCTCAGATATGTTTAATTTGCTGTAAAAATCAATAGCCTTCTCGTTCAGAATGTGTGTACCTGTGCTAGCGATCAGATGTACATTTCTGATTTCTTTGTTAATCCTAAGGATTAGACTAATATCTGATACGATAAACCCATCAATTGCAGGATTTTTTGAAATAAAAACGATAATCTGATCTAATTGCTTTTCAGAATAGAAGTGTTCATTGATTGCGAGAAATAATCGTTTGCCATTTTCATGTACAATACTCAAAACGTCATTCAAATCCTGCATACTATGAAGGTTTGCTGTCTTTGCTGTCCTTCTACTGACAACACCCACATCTGATTCAAAAATAACCCTACTGTCAACCCCAGTATAAAACGTGTCGGCACCTGCGCTAATTAAAGGCAGAACTTCATCTGCTTCACTTAAAGGACAATTAATTCTCACTCGGTTGGCTAAGTCACAGAAGTATAAAAAGTTTGGTATTCAGTCAGTATCTCCGATTGGTTCTCTGACAGATACTTATGCACGCACAATCTATGTCGCCAATTATGGCGGCAGACGGACATCTGTTTATCAGATGTCCTATGACCCACCCCGGACGGGGCGTCCCCCGGGTCGTTTTGCGCCTATGTTGGCATAGCTTTCGCTATTTCACAAACCAACAATGCCCAAATATCTGTACAGCAGTTTATTCTCGATAATATCAAGGAATCTCTTGAATGGAACATAGTAATGCA
>JAIPIC010000065.1 GCA_021734865.1 Candidatus Woesearchaeota archaeon
TGTTCAAGAAATATTTGAAAGAAAAGTTGTTCCGCATGGAAACGGTGCGAAGATTCTTGTTCAGAAAAAAGATATTGGGAAAAGAGCATTTGTAATTATCATTAAAGATTGATTATTTGTTTATGTCCCACACCCAAATTTTGGAATAAATTATTATATCTTCTAGTGATCATAGTAATCTTAGCGGCTGGAATCTCCACGCTATTCTTAAAAAAAAATATCTTAAAAAAGCGTAATAAGTCTGGTCGCGCAGTTCGAAGAGTTGTTAAAAAAGATGAATCAGATATTAAAGATTTATGAGCAATTGCAGGTCATGTATGGTCCACAGGGCTGGTGGCCGATTCTGGACGAGAATGGGTTATCAGTTTATGATGGCAAAGCTCCAAGAAATGATAATGAATGCTTTGAGATATGCATTGGTGCTATACTAACGCAAAATACAACCTGGAAAAATGTCGAAAAGGCATTATCTGCTCTGAAGAAGAGAGCTCTGCTTGATCCTCAGAGATTGATTGATTGCGATAAACTGAACAAGATCATTAGGCCTGCAGGATATTTTAATCAAAAATCCAAAAAAATAAAGATTTTTAGTGATTTTTATAGAGCACTGAAAGGGAGAATGCCTTCTCGAGAAGATCTTTTAAGTTTATGGGGCATTGGTCCTGAGACTGCTGATTCTATCTTGTTATATGCATTTGAATTTCCTACTTTTGTCGTGGATGCATACACTAAAAGGATTATGCAAAATTTAAATATCATGGATGAAATGTGGGAATATGAGAGGATTCGAGATATGTTTTTATCTAATCTTCCAAAAGAGGTTGCTTTATTCAAAGAGTATCATGCTCTGCTAGTAAGGCATGCAAAAGAATAT
Organism: Candidatus Woesearchaeota archaeon; assembly: GCA_021734865.1. Classification (GTDB taxonomy): domain Archaea; phylum Nanobdellota; class Nanobdellia; order Woesearchaeales; family JAIPIC01; genus JAIPIC01. Next base: position 875 of record JAIPIC010000065.1, read on the forward strand.
TATCAAAGAAAACCATATAATTGCCCATTGGGGGCGGAGGTCAAAAATGGATGAAAAGCTTATGAGGGATCATTTCCTACAACTTGTTTTGGGACTACAATCATCAGGATGGATGATGCTTGGTAAAATTGCTAATCCTATGACGGGCAAATCTGAAAAAAATTTGGATGCAGCGAAGAATACGATAGATACTTTAATCATGCTCAGGGAAAAGACTAAAGGTAATCTGGATGATTCGGAGAAACAGATGATTGAGGCAGCAATTAGTCAGCTACAGGTAAATTATGTTGAAGAATCAGCAAATAATGAGAAGCAGGTTGAATCGGATGATGCAAAGGATAGTCTGAATTCAGGGATGAAGGACACTAATCCAGAAGAAAAGAAAAATGATTCGAGTACTAAGACTGAATAATATTTTCCAAAAACATTATAAAGTGAAATTATTTGGGTAATATTATGGAGAGGTTTTTGAAACCTAATATTAAAAAAGAGGGTAGAGAGATCGCTTATTTTTCAATGGAGGTAGGTCTGACTTCTGATATGCCCACATATTCTGGTGGACTGGGTGTTTTGGCAGGTGATACTATTAAATCGTTTGTCGACTTAAAAGTACCGGCGGTAGCTGTAAGTCTTGTGTATAATAAGGGATTTTTCAGACAGAGCATAGACGAAGAAGGTAATCAGCATGAGAAAGAGGATGATTGGGATAAAAATAGATTCCTTACACTTCTTCCGAATAAGGTCAGTGTGACTATTGAGAACAGAAATGTGCAGATCCAATGTTGGGAATATATGGCAAAATCTGATACGGGATATTTCGTCCCTGTCTACTTTTTGGATACAGATGTAGAAGGGAATGATGATTATGATCGGACTTTGACACATTGGTTATATGGTGGCGATAAAAGATATAGATTCCACCAAGAGATGGTGCTTGGAATTGGCGGAGTGCGTATGCTCAAGGAGCTAGGCTATAGTGCAAGCAAATTCCATATGAATGAAGGACATTCAGCTTTGTTGATTCTCGAGCTGCTCAATGAGACTATGAGCGATATTGAGCAGGATTATGAAAAAAAGTATGACTTTGAAACTGTAAAAGAAATGTGTGTCTTTACAACGCATACTCCTGTACCAGCTGGTCATGATTCTTTTGATATGGATATGGTCAACAATTCACTTGGTGATTTCTATCCAATGGACAAATTGGAATCAAATCGTGATGGTAAACTTTGCATGACTTATCTTGCATTGAATCATTCGTCATATATCAATGGTGTGGCAAAGAAACATGGGGAAGTTAGCAGACATATGTTTCCTGGATATCAAATCGACTCAATTACAAATGGTGTACACTCAAAAAGCTGGGTGTGCGATTCTTTTCAAAAGTTGTTTGACCTGCATCTGCCCGGATGGGGTAAAGACCCATATAATCTCAGATATGCGCTCAGCATAAGCAATGAGGAAATATGGAATGCGCACATCCTTGCCAAGACTCAATTGATGGATTATATAAGGGACACTCAAGGTATTGAACTGGATACTTCAATTATGACAATTGGATTTGCACGTCGCTCGACTCAATACAAAAGAGCAGATCTTATCTTCAATAATATTGAAAAACTGATGGATGTTGAAAAAAATGGACAGATTCAGATAATTTATGCAGGTAAAGCGCATCCTAACGACTCTGGAGGTAAAGAAATTATCAAAAGAATCGTAGAAATTGGGAAGAGAATATCAGACAGGATAAAAGTAGTCTATCTGCCTGATTACAAGATTTCATTGGGTAAGATATTGATCTCTGGCGTTGACTTATGGTTAAATACTCCTAAGAGACCGCTTGAAGCATCAGGCACCTCAGGTATGAAAGCTATGCACAATGGAGTCCCAAATCTGTCAATCCTTGATGGGTGGTGGATAGAAGGATGTATTGAAGGTGAGACCGGATGGTCTATCGGTCCTCTGATCACGTCCCATGAACAGGAAAATGATGACATCCAGGATTCAGATGATCTCTATTATAAACTTAAAGATATAATAATTCCCATGTACTATAATGACAGAAATAGATGGATTAGAATAATGAAACACTGCATCGCATTCAATGCTTCTTTCTTTAATACTCATAGAATGGTGCAGCAATATGTTATAAATGCATATTTCTAGAGCTCAGCATCATTAATCCTCCACAGTGCGATAAATATATTCTAAATTATGCAAATCCATGATTATGCAACAAATATGAGACCACACTTACAAATAAAGCTAAACTAGTATACTAATAACCACATTAATATATGTATTAATTTAATATGTTATTATGTCAACAAATAACACTTTGTAGTACCTGTGGGGTGGTACTCCTTTGGATACATTTATATAGGAGATAAATCCCCCCAATTCACATGAATTTAGATTCGGATTACGTTTTACCATATTTTCAAGGATATATGGAAAAGGGGATACTTAGTGCTCTTAGGGCTTCAAATTCAAGCTATAACACTCCTGAGTGGACTAATTTTTTTGAAAATCAAATTAAAGAAGTTCTTAAGCTGGGTCAATTAGCCAATGGGGCTATCCAAAACAGACACAATTCTGGTTCAGCCATTATAGGCGAAGGATCGGATACTGATACAAATTTGGATGGTTGGCTAGATCGGGAAATGAGGAGAGACCTTAGTGTGTTTATGAGAGGAAATCCTATCAGAGACCAGATCGCATTATTTACTGAGACTTACGGTGTTGAAGAGTTAAAGGGCAATCTCCTGAAGAGTATACCAATCAATTCAAAATCTGTTGATATAACTCCTGTCAGCGGTAAATATTTCAAAATTGATGACCTTCTTGAAGGTACAGGAAATGCTATGGGGAAGAATGGGCCTGCCTTGGAAAAAACATGGGCTGTATGTTCAGCAGTCGTGAACCCAGAGGGTAAGCCAGTTATGGGTATTATTTATGAAGTAGCTCAACATAGAATGTTTACAGCTGTCGAGGGAGCAGGAGCCTTCATGAACGGTGAAAAACTTAATGGTCCAGTCATGGCTATGGGTAATGAGAAGGTGATTCTAGAAAATAGTGGAAAATCACAACCAAAAGGTTTTACAATGCATGAATTGGATAAAGAGCTTAGCGATGTTCTCAGAGAAGCTGGTTATGAGGTTGGCAGTATCCATAATGGTAATTTGTCACAAGTATATGTTTCAACAGGTCAGATCCCTGAAACTCATGGTATAAGACAGTCAATGGGAATAAGTATTTTACCTGGAGCAGATACCCAAATATATAGGCCATCATATAAGAGACTCGTATGCAATTTACAAGATCATGCGGCTGCATTAGCTATTAATCTTGAAACACCAGGCATTGCAGTAACTGACTATGCTGGCAATCATGTTAGATTTAGACCTGAAGTGTTGGTTCCATTCCTTATGGAATCAAAAAATACAGGGGTAAATAAACCCACTTTGCTATATATGCAGGGGATTTTAGTTGCTCCAGAAGAGATGTCAGAACCTATTTTGGAAAAGATAAGTCCAAAATATATGAAAGAGGGACTACCACAGGCAGCAGATGCTTTAAGGATATACAATACTTCTTCTCCTGAATGGGATTGTCTTAAAAAGCTGCACGAACAATACATGGGGTCCATTGCACAAAATCAAAAGTATGCTCAGAAATAACAAATTTTATTTTTATCTTCTAAAATTTTTACAATCATAAGTTGGATTTTCTTGCCATAAGAGAAGAAATACAATAATTTAAAGATTCAGCGAGGGCGAACTTTACCCATGAGTCCTCCCATCTGTTTCATCACATTGCCCATATTATCCATCTTCTTTCCTTTAAAGGCCTTCATCAGTTTTCGACTCTGTTTATAGTGTTTAAGAAGATCTCTAACTTCAGAAATAGAGCAACCAGAGCCTTTTGCTATTCTCTCAGCCCTGTCTCGATGTATGATCGATGGATCCTCCAGTTCTTCTTTGGTACAGGAATCCATAATATATCGCCAACTTTCTATCTTCCCCTGTTGCCCTTCAATAATTTCTTTTGGGATATTAGCCTGACTCATGCCAGGTATCATTTCCATAACTTTTGTTAATGGTCCCATTTTCTTTATGGCCTGCATCTGTTCATACAGATCAATGAGATTGAATTCTCCTTTGAGGAATTTCTGACCTAAATCTTGTGCATCTTCTTCTGATATTGCATTCTTCGCCTTATCGAGGAGTGCTTTTATATCACCCATACCAAGAATTCGGCCGACAAAACCATGTGGATCATAGGGTTCTAGGTCATCCAGTTTTTCGCCAACACCTATGAGTCTAACAGGCGCTCCAGTAACTGAACATGCAGCCAATGCACCTCCACCCTTTGCTGTTCCGTCAAGCTTTGTTATAATGACACCGGTAATATTGACTGCTTCTTTAAATCCAAGGGCCTGTTTCATTGCTGTCTGACCCACATCTGCCCCCATTATGAGTAAAACCTCATGTGGAGTGATATAATCATTCAATGACTCCAATTCTGTAATCAGATCGTCTGACAATGCGTCACGTCCAGCTGTATCCACAATAATCAGATCATATTTATTCAGTTTTTCTTGATATTTCTTGTAAATTTCAAGAGCATCACCGCCCCCTGGCTCCCCAAATACATCAACATTGATCTGTTTTCCTATCTGGGATAGTTGTTCATAGGCAGCTGGTCTATGAACATCAAGCTGGATTAAAGCAGTTTTTGAACCTCTTTTAGTATAGTATTTGGCCAGTTTACCACAAGTGGTTGTCTTTCCATTTCCAAAAAGTCCAACAAGCATCAGTATTGTCGGTTTATGATCGGTCTTAATTGGGCGTTCTTCTTCCCCAAGAAAATTGACAAGCTCTCCATACACAATATTGATTATTTGCTCCTTTTTTGATAGCGCAGCAGGCAGTTTCTCGTTTAAAGCCCGTTCTTTAATTTTCTTGGTTAGTTCAAAAACAAGTTTAACATTTACATCAGCATGCAGTAGTGCTCGTTGAATATCTTTTATAAGTTCATTTATGAGTTTCTCGTCTACGAAAAGAGAGTTAGTAATTTTTGATAAGGTTCTCTTAAGAGAATCACCAAGCTTGTCTAATACCATTTTTATCCTGAAAGGTCCTATTGTTTTTATAGGTTACTCTTATTGAAGGATTGCTGACAGATATATAATGAATAAAATGAATTGATAAAAATAAAAAAGAAATAGTCAGGATTTCTTTGACCAGGTATATGACCTCTGTTTAGCGGAATTGCCATATCCACATGAGGAGCATCTCTTCTTCCTGATATGGTATCTGTGTTCTCCGCAACGCCTGCAAAGTATATGTGACTTTTTGCCGGAGTGTTTACCCATAGAAGGAGTTCCTTTTGTCATTGTATTACCTTAGCTATTTGTTGGTGATATAAAGATAATTGTATCGCCCCGAATAAATATGGTACCGATCTTTCTTTTAATTTCACCGTCGACTCGTTCGTCTGCGTCATCTATCACAACATTAATATGAATGTCAAATGCTTTAAGCATTCCTGTGAATTGTTTTCCATTCTTGAGTTCAATGATAACTCTCTTGTTTCTCGCTTTATTCAGCGTATCTAGTGGTCTTTCTGCTTCCATAATTAACACCTATTTGATTTAAGCTTGAGAAACGGGGTCTCTATTTAAATGTTACTGCTTACCCACCAAAAGATTTATAAATCGACCATTATTCACATCAACCTCAGTAATCAATCATATTGATTATTACTGTTTTTAACTGAAGGTGAGCAAATGGTTGTAATTCAAGCAAGATCAAAGAAAAAGCCGACTGGAGCAAGGATTAGGAGTGCGAGGAAAAAGCGTCATTTTGAAGCTGGACATGAACCTACTCTTACAAAAATCGGTGATCGTAAAGTCAAAAAAGTAAGAAGCAGAGGCGGATCTGGAAAGATGAGGGGACAGAGATTTGATAAAGTCAATGTCGCAGATGGTAAAGTTGTTAAGCAGGCTGTTATCAAGACAGTAGTCGAGAATCCTGCAAATAGGCATTTTGTGAGAAGGAATATTCTAACAAAGGGAACTATTGTCGATACAGACATGGGAAAGGCCAAGATTACTAACCAACCAGGCCAGAGTGCTGTCCTGAATGCTGTTCTTGTAAAAGAGAAAACAAAATAAACTATTTCTTTTTTTATACTTGTTATGATAATAACTATATCCGGTACTCCTGGCTCTGGAAAGGACAGTGTGGGGAGAATAATTTCTACTGAACTGGGATATGAACTTGTCTCTGTTGGTGATATTCGTAGAATGATGGCGGCAGATCGAGGCATGACAATCTCAGAGTTCAACAAGTTAGGTGAAACTGACGATTCAACAGATATTGATGTAGATAAAGAAACAGAACGACTTGGAAAAGAGAGGGATAACCTCATTGTTATTGGTAGGACTGCTTTTCATTTTATACCACATTCAGTAAAAGTGTATCTAAAAGCAGATATTGAAGTTGGTGCTGAAAGGATTATGAATGATAAGCGGTCTGGGGAAAGTTTTTCCAACATAAATAGTGCAGTTGAAAGTATAAAAGCTCGTATTGAAAGCGATAATTACAGATACCAGAAGTACTATAAATTAGATATTAATGATGAGAGAAAATATGATATCATCATAGACAGCTCAAAATTGACTATTAATGAAACAGTCTGTGAATTATTAGATAAATTGAAGAAGTATTGAGTTGACTTCTTGATTTTTGTATTGTGGTCACCCTGCCATTCGAAAGATATTTAAAGGGGACATCATTCCCTTATATGTAATTTCTTTATGATAATTATGGTTGTGATATGATGGAGCAGATTATAAAGGACAAGGATTTTGTTGAACTGAATTTCACTGGTCGGGTCGCAGAGACCGGCGAGGTATTTGACACTACTCTAAAGGAAATTGCTATGCAAAGTGGTAATTTCAATGAGAAATTTGCATACAAACCCTACAAGATTTGTGTTGGCAGAGCCCAGATTCTGCCCGCAATTGATCAAAAACTCAATGGGCTTGAAGTTGGTAAAGAAAAAGTGTTCAATGTACCATGTGAACAGGCATTTGGGAAGAAGGAAGCAAAAATGGTGCAACTTGTAGCAACCAGTAAGTTCAAGAAGCAAGGTGTTAACCCACAGCCAGGTATGAGAATTAATGTTGATAATATGATTGGCACTATAAAGACTGTCTCTGGAGGCAGAACATTGGTTGACTTTAATCATCCGCTCGCAGGAAAAGAGCTTGAATATACGATTAAGGTTGACAAGATAATGGATGATAAAAAAGAAATGATTGAAGCATTATTTGACATGTTCCATCTTCATGACGCCAAGATTGAAGAAAAGGATAATAGATTTGATATTAAGATTAAGGCTGATCTGAATGATGAAATCATAGAACAGATAAAAAAAGAAATCAACGATACGATCACCAAAAAAGAGATTTCCATTGAAAAAGATCAGGATAAAGTTTAAATAATATGTCATTTTAAAGTACAGAATAATAGTTTGAGGTGTGCAGGTTGGACAGTTTTATAAAGAATGCTCAGGAGATATCTCTAAATGAAGAGTCTGATACACCGGTTTCAAGACCGGTAGAAAGTAAGCCAGCAAAAGCTGAAAATTATGATTATGGGTTAGATGCTGAACTGCAGGAACTGTTAAATAAACAGAAAGCTGCTATAAAAGTGATCGGTAGCGGCGGGGGAGGCAATAATACAATCAATAGGATTGCTGAGGTAGGTATTGATGGTACAGAAACAGTGGCCATAAATACAGATGCACAGGATCTGTTATATACTACGGCTCATAAGAAGATACTTATAGGAAAAGAGCTTACAAAAGGACTGGGAGCTGGAGCCATGCCAAGGATTGGTGAGGAAGCAGCACGTGAGAGCGAATCTGATATTAAAAAAACTCTTGAAGGTTCAGACATGGTGTTTATCACTTGTGGTCTTGGAGGTGGGACAGGCACAGGTTCTGCCCCTGTAATTGCAGAAATAGCCAAAAAAGTGGGTGCACTCACTGTAGGTGTTGTAACCATCCCTTTTGCAATGGAAGGGCATAGAAGATATGAAAATGCCCTTGTTGGACTTGAAAAACTTGAAAATATTGTTGATACATTAATTGTTATACCAAATGATAAGCTGTTGGAGCTGGCTCCAGGACTTCCTTTGCATACTGCTTTTAAGGTAGCTGATGAGATACTTACAAATGCAGTAAAAGGAATTGCAGAGCTTGTCACAAAAGCTGGTCTTGTAAATCTGGACTTTGCAGATATCAGGACTGTTATGAGTGATGGTGGTGTCTCTTTAATCGGGGTTGGAGAATCTGACTCTGAAAATAGAGCAATTGAAGCTGTTGAAAAAGCAATAAATAACCCCCTTTTGGATGTTGATATAGGTGGAGCAACCGGTGCTTTAGTTAATGTCATTGGTGGTAATGATATGACACTTGAAGAAGCACGACTCGTGGTTGAGACTATCAGCGAAAAATTAAGTGAAGATTCCAAGATAATATGGGGTGCACAAATAAGTGAAGATATGGATAAGACTATCCGGTGCATGCTTATCATAACAGGTGTCCAATCTCAACAGATTCTGGGTGGCAGCCCAGAGGCCAAATCAGTAAGGAAACAGCAGGAAATTAGTACTGAACTTGGAATTGAGTTCCTTAAGTGATAAAATGAAATATTTAAACCGAATAAAGGAATTTATTGTCGAATGCAAGCGTGTGCTTGCTGTTACAAAAAAGCCTGATAAGATGGAATTCAGTACCATCGTCAAAGTAGCAGGTATAGGAATCATAGCAATAGGTTTAATTGGATTCCTAATACAAATGATCAGGCAGTTTATTTTCGGAGGATTTTAATCAGGTACAGAAAATGGCAGAAGAACAAGATACAAATGTTGAAAATATCAACATATATGCTATCAGAACGACAGCAAACAGAGAAGATCAAGTCATGGACTTCGTGACGAGCAATGTTACAAAGAAGAAGATTGATGTGTATTCAATAATTAGGCCACACGGCATGAGAGGATATATATTCCTCGAGGCTAAAGACAGGATTTCTGCTGAATCAGCTGCATTCAGCGTACCATACGCAAGAGGAGTACTTCCAAATATGATTGATTATAAAGAGATCGAACATATGCTTGAACAGGTCAAGAGAGAAGTTAATATACAGAAGAACGATATATGTGAGATCATATCAGGTCCTTTTAAGAGGGAAAAAGCTAAGATCACACGTATTGACAAAACAAAGGAAGATGTTGTAGTGGAACTGTTGGAGTCAGCAGTACCCATTCCGATAACAGTAAAGATGGACGCTGTTAAAGTCATCCGTCGGGAAACTGAAGATGAATCTCAAGAATAATCCGACACATTTATAAGTGACTTACTATTCCAAAATATACTCGATTAGGTGTAAATATGGCAAAACAAAGCATAGAAGTGTTAATTGAAGGTGGAAAAGCTACAGCTGCTCCCCCTCTAGGACCAGCATTAGGTCCATTAGGTGTAAACATCGGTCAGGTAGTGACTGATATCAACAAGAAAACTGGAGATTTCAAAGGCATGCAAGTGCCAGTCACTGTCAATGTAGATAGTGATACTAAGGAGTATACTATAAGCATAGGTACTCCACCTGCATCGTCACTTATTAAGAAAGAAGCTGAGATTAAAAAAGGAGCATCAAATTCATTGACTGATAAAGTTGCTGACTTGAAAATCCAGCAGATTATGAAAATAGCTAATATGAAGCAGGACAGTTTGTTAGGCAAGACTTCTAAAGATAAAGTCAAGGAAATTATAGGTACCTGTCAATCTATGGGTGTTATGATCGAAGGAAAGGCAGCTCCTGAAACTCTGAAAGACATTGATGAAGGAAAATATGATTCTCTGATTGCCAGTGGAAGGACTGAATTAACTGCTGAAGAGATCAAAGAACAGGAAGAAGAAAAGATCAAGCTTGAGAATGAACTCAAGGAGAGAAGGGACGAGTTCCTTACATCCGGAAAAGCAATCTTAGGTGAGATGGGAGATAAGAGCATATCTGATATCCGGGCCAAGATGGCTGAAGAGGGCATTCCTGGTGCAATCATCAATGAGCTTGCTCCTGAAGAAAAGAAAGAGGAAGTTAAGCAGTAAGCTGCTTATATTTTTTATATTTTATTTTCATTACATTTTTAGGATACCTTGGGCTTTAGCCCAAGTTGTAGTTGGTGAATCCTGCCCTCCGTAAGTTTTTTCTACCATTTTAACTATGAAATATACGCGCGACGAAAATCGGCGCACGCATCTAA
>JAIPIC010000003.1 GCA_021734865.1 Candidatus Woesearchaeota archaeon
AAAAACTGCTCACACGAGTCCATACTCGTATGTGCAGTTTTCTGTTACCAAAAATTGCCTATGGATTGTGAGCCCTTTAATACGGAGAAAAGCAAAGCTTTTCTTGTACACAAAAATGCTTTACATTTTTATTGTACCCATGCTTTAGCTTGGGGTCAGGGCGAACGGCAATTTTTGTTATATTAAAATATGAATCAGGGGAAAAAATATTCAAAAATAATTAAAATCCCAAGTGTTCATGCAAAATTGATTATTACAAAACAAGTGTGAGTCTTACAATATCTATATCTTACATGAAAATTAAGACTGTCAATCCAAGCAATGCACAGTATACCCAGAAATAATTGATTTTCCTGACTATTCTCATCAAAAAACCAATTGTCAAATACCCGACAATTGCAGACGTTACTAAACCAATAAGTAAAAGAACAATGGATTCACCTGTCAGAACCTTGACCATTCCAACACCCGACATCATTGACATTATCTTATAACCTAAAGCAGCTAGGATGGCTGGTATGAAAATCAAAAAAGAAAACCTTGCAGATTGAGTGCTTTCCAATCCCACAAACCTGCCAGCGGCAATTGTAGATCCAGATCTGCTTATTCCAGGAATAACCGCCAGTCCCTGAAATATTCCTATTAAGAATCCATGATAAAGGCTAATCTTTTTCTGGTCAGAATGGTGAGCATTTTTTTCAGCTCCTACTTTAATATTTTTCTTTAAGTGTTTTATACCAGTATTGTCATTATCATTACTCTTATTATGATTATTGTAAAAACCAGATAGGAATAACAATAGAGCACTAAACAGCAGCCCAAAACCCACAATTTTTGGAGCCTGCAAAGAATTTTCAATCATACTTAGCCCAAATCCGATGAAGGCAGTTGGGATAAATGCAGCAATTATTGCTAAGATTAACTGTCGGGATGATTTTTTCCTTGTTATTAGCCCATGAAAGACAGACCAAAGATATCCTCTGAAAAACCAGGTTATGGCCATAAGTGACCCAATATGTACTGTCATATCAAAGAATACATCCTGCTCCAATCCAAAAATTTCCTTGAAAAGGATAAGATGCCCTGAGCTAGAAACTGGCAGCCATTCAGTTATACCCTGAATAATCCCAAGAATTAAGGCTTCATATATCTCCATCATTTATCATTATTCACGTATATTTTCCAATTATTTGTATTTCTGTCTGCAGAGCCGTCCTACATAATGTGCTTAATTTGTTGTATTCTTCTTCGTATTCATGCACAATAGCACTTTTATTGTAAAAATTTATATATTTATCTGCTCGAAATAGCCATAATGAAGATAAAACATGCAGACTTAAAAAAGATCGACAACCTTTATCATGAATTCAATAATCTATATAATGTCTTTCTAGACCAGCTAAACAGAATATCCAACCCAGTTGCACTTGAAGAGATCTTGACGCATATTACAGAACTCAGAAAAAGATTAAAAAAACTTAGACCAACAGAATTTTTTGACAAACTTGTGGCTGAACATCTGATGCACTCCTTAAATGCTCAAGAGTATTATGCAAAATATTTCACCGGGACAGTCAAGAATTATGATAAACTTATTGATGATGTTAATGGAAAGTGGCTGAAATATGCTAAGCAGAACGTTAAAAATTATGATTATAAATCCAGCTGGCATATGATGAAGCTTAATGCAGATTTCTATGGTAAACTTATTCATGCTGATGATCCAAAGGTGCAGAAGGTACTCGAAAAACTTGTACCACATATTAAAAAACTGGTGCTTGATTACGGAAAGAAGTTAGGTATTCTGCCATCTAAATTTAATTTTGATATTTCACTGATGCCGACTCACAGACAGAGAAGCTATTACCTACCTGAAATAAACCGACTTGAATTAGATTCAAATGAATTCTGGTGCTTCATCGAGAAAGGAAGCATTCATGTAAACTGTATGTGTGCAATGCGGACGATGTTTCATGAGATATTGGGCCACGCTGCACATAAGGTACACTCAGCCAAGATGCCAAAATCCCTTCAGTTTGACAATTCCACGTCTTATATGCTTGTTAACAGACCACATAAGGAAGGTATCGCACTTAACCAGCATCCTCTGATATTTGATGCACTGACAAGCATCAAGCACAAGATTATTTTTACAAAGCAGGACCTAAAAAGGATAGAACTTGATGAAGCGGTTACAATCTCAAATATCAGCTTTCAGCTTTATTTTAGTTACCTCAAAGCAAAAGAAAAATTTAATCCAAAATTCAAAGTGAAAGATGAACTCTACAAGACAACAAAAAATCCCGGTATCGCAAGATATTACAAGGAAAAACCATCATATCATGATGTCTCCCTAATCAGAGAAATTGCTTATCTGACAGGACTCAGGCTTGTATCAAACATCAAGCAAAAGTATCATAAATCAAAGAAGATCAATCAAGCTTTACTGTCTGGGTGCTGGTCATGGAAAGTGCTGCCAAAATTCATAAGGTACTTCCATACCGAAATATAATATACAGTAATATAAATCATGGCCAAATAATTTTCCATCCTTTTTTCTTTGCATGATCTAGCAATAAACCATCTGGATTAACTACGATTGGATTTCCGACAGATTCAAGAGCAGTAAGGTCTGAATAACTGTCAGTATAAAAATAAGATTTACTCAAATCAATCTTTCGCTTCTTTGCATAGGCCTTCATAATCATCGCTTTTTCTTTACCATAACATGTTCTTAAAAATCTACCTGTAAATTTTCCATCTATGACTTCAAGTCTTGCACCTCGAACTTCCACAGACAGAAAATCTCCCAATGGTTTCAACACCATCTCAGGCGAATTTGACAGGAGTATTACCTTCCCTTTCTTTTTATGCTGTTCAACCAGTTTTTTTATTTTGGGCCTAATTCTTTTCTTAGTCTTATTGTTGAATATTGATTCAGATAATCTTATGCTTTCCTTATAATCCCACCCTCTTACAATAGCACCCAGACGTAGTTTAACAGTATCAAAATTTAAAATTCCAAGCCTATGCCAAATGAAAGCAAATGAGCCTACACATGCAGATAAGAGACTAATCTTGAACCTGCAGAATTGGTGGACCAGAACATTCTCAGTCGAATTACCATCGATAATTGTATTATCAACATCAAAAAATGCAACACCGGCCATACAAACATATATTAATCAGTAGTTTATATAATTAACTGATGCCAAAAAAGAGGGAACTTCATAGGAAAAAACCTGATACAGATTCCAATAGGAAGAAAAAAATTGGAAATCGTATTAAAGGTAGGAACGCTAAGATATCTCCAGTAAATAATCTTCATCCACAATATCACGAAAAACAGTTTTATTATATGCCGTATCTACTCTTCTTTATTGTCCTTCTTGTCGCGGCATGGACAAGGACACACTATCTACCATCAATTACACCAGCCCTTTCAATATTGATCTCTTTAGTGGTTATAACAATACTGATATTTGCATTCAATTTTCAGGAGTTAACCATAGATCTTAATGAGAACACGCTTGTTTTTGGTTTTGGTATACAATATACAAAAATTAAAATTAAGGATATAACGGCTTGCACCCCTGCTAGTATACCTGCTTCAAAATTTATTGGACTTGGTATTTTTAAAGGATTTGATGGTTCCATTGCATACGCCACATATCACAGAGGTATTCGTATTGTCACAGACAAACATGAGTATTATCTTTCTACCCATAACCCTGAAATACTCTGCAGGCTGATAGAAGAACAGAAATGTTAAATGATCTCAATCTGAGAAGAATTACCGCAGTAAAAGAACGTTCTTATCCTGTCAAAACGTTGAGATTGACTAAATATCCTCTTAATTTTTTTAAGCTGCCGTTTTGCCTTTGCTATCCTAAACGAGCATTTGACCTCAAAAATGTCAACCTTCTTACCTCTGATACCCATCAAATCAATTTCGCCTTTTAATCTTTTCTTCTGAGAATAAAGTGGCAGATGTGTATGTACAGAATCATATTGATCCTCAATGGATCTCTTCAGTTTGTCCAGATAACGATCGTGTTTATCTATTTTCAAAACACCATTTTAGGGTTGAAATGACTTACTGACTCAATTAATATATTTAAAAGTAAACTAATATATATACTTTACTTGTTGCTGATTAGATTATTCTATCAATAACTAATTCATGTTCGAGAATGATATCAAAATTATGTAATTAACAATAAAATCGCATGAGGAATTTAAAATATAGATTTGAAGATTTCTACAAGTTTCTTGGCATCTGCCTTCCCTTTTGTAATCCTCATGACTTGTCCAACCATGAAATTTAAGGATTTAGTGTTTCCTGCCTTTAGCTCTTCAGCAGCCTGTGGATTTTCATTAATTACCTGCTTGCATATTTTTTTAAGCTCACTATTGTCAGATATGGTCTTTAGGGAGTTACTATTGACGTATTCATTAACATCAAAAGGTTCTTCGACAAGCTTTTCCATAATCTTTTGACCAACACTATCTGTGATTGAACCTTCAATGATAAGCTTGAAGAGATCAATAAGATGGCTGGGTTTGATTTTGAGGTCTTCAAATTCAATCTTATTATAATTCATTACTCTCATGAGTTCTCTTCTAATCCATCTCCCTGCAAAAACAGGGTCGATCTCTTCACATACTTCATCATAGATTGCAGCTAGTTTGTGATTACTGGAAATGACCTTTGCGTCTTCTTCGCTGATATTCTTCTTGTACTTGTCAAGTTTTGCATGATGAAGTTCAGGCATATTCTTTTTTATAGTCTCGATTAACTCATCTGAAACATCAATCGGTACGAGATCAGGATCTGTGATATATCCATAATCCTCTTCCGATTCTTTCAAGCGAAGAGAACATGTAATACCTTTTGCAGCATCCCAACTTCGAGTTTCCATCAAAATTTCAGCACCTTCGCTCACTGCTTGCTTTTGTCTTTCTACCTCATACATGAGTGCACGTTCAATCTCTTTGAAGCCCGTAATATTTTTTACTTCAACCCTTTTATATCCACTCTCTCTAATGGATATATTTGCGTCCGCCTTGATTATACAT
Source organism: Candidatus Woesearchaeota archaeon (assembly GCA_021734865.1). GTDB lineage: Archaea > Nanobdellota > Nanobdellia > Woesearchaeales > JAIPIC01 > JAIPIC01. The sequence continues at coordinate 5,080 of JAIPIC010000003.1, forward strand.
GAGTCTGTATCAAATATTTCAAGATAATTTAAAATTTTGATTAGTTCTTTCATGAAATCCCTTGCTTCATTTGGGCTAGTCATATCAGGTTCAGTAACTATCTCGATAAGTGGATTACCACTTCTGTTGTAATCAACCAGCACATAAGCAGAATCATTTATCCCAGCTGGATGTGTCAATGCTGCTGGGTCCTCTTCAATATGTGCCCTATTGATTTTTATCTTCTTCCCTGACGAAAGCTTGATTATCCCATTGCTGCATAATGGTATCTCAAATTGCGTTATCTGGTAATTCTTTGCCATATCTGGGTAAAAATAAGATTTCCTTGAGAAAACGAGCGACTTAGCGATATTGCATCCGATAGCAAGACCAAACCTTAACCCATAATCAAGTACTTTCTTGTTCATAACTGGTTTTGATCCCGGATGTCCCAGACATATAGGACATACTCTGCTATTTCGCTTGTCGTTACCTTCTCTAGGACAACTGCAGAATAGTTTTGTATTTGTATCTAGCTCAGCGTGAACTTCAAGTCCTATTACAATTTCGCTTTCAAACATTTTCTTCCATATCTTTGGGTCTTAGTCAACAAATCTTGAATATCTCCAATATTTTATAATACAATTTTGATATAATCTAATGAATTAAGGTGCGTTCTTTTCAATATTAAATGCAACATTCAGTAGTTTCTCTTCACAAAAATGGTCTCCTGAAAGCATAACTCCTACTGGCAATCCGTCAATCATTCCGTAAGGGATATTGATATGAGGCAGTCCAGCCAAATTTGGGCCGACCGTAAGTACATCCATCATGTAATTTTGTAAAACAGACAGATTCTTTATCTCGTCGAATCTTGGAGGCAGAACAGGCATGGTCGGAGTCAGCAGAGCATCAACATTCTTGAAGGCTTTCTTGTACTCATTGATGATAACTGTCCGTACTTTCAAAGCTTTGAGATAATATGCATCTCTGAAACCTGCCATTCGTGCGAAAGTCCCTAGTATAATTCTCCTTTTAGCTTCTTGTCCAAAATGTTTTGATCTTACTTTTGTGAAATACTCATTGAAATTACCCTTTAGGGATTCATGTTTACCATAACGCATCCCGCAGTATTTGGCAAGATTTGTTGAAGCTTCACATACTGCTATGATATAATATGAAGGGAGAGCATATTCTGATGGAACAGCTAGAGATATCTCTTCAATTATGGCTCCTTGAGCTTTTAAATCTGATGCACATTCATTCACTTTATTCTTGATGGATTCATCCACACCTTCACCAAGGCTTTCCTTTACGATACCAATCTTCATCCCAGATATCGGTCTGTCAATATTTTTTGTATAATCAATGTTTTTTGAACCATCATCGGACTTCTCTTTACTATTTGCTGGATTATAAGATGTTGAATCTTTTTCATCATGCCCTGCGATAATACTTAGCATAAGTGCACAATCCTCGACAGTCTTGCCAATTGGCCCAATTTTATCCATTGAATTTGCATAATCCAAGAGCCCGTATCGTGATACTAATCCATATGTTGGTGTTAATCCAACAACTCCACAAAAACTGGCTGGAGACGCTATAGAACCACCAGTGGATTCTCCTAATGATATGTGTGGGAAATCAGCAACTTGTGCCATACCTGCACTACCCCCACTGCTACCGCCTGCTGCTCTCTGGATATCGAAAGGATTAACAGGTTGTTTAATACCAATACCAGTGTTTGTCGAAAAGCTTCCAAATCCAAACTCATCTTGAGTAGTTTTACCAATTATTATGGCCCCCTCAGAGATGATCTTATTGATTACAGTAGCGTTAAAAACGGGCTTATAACCAGACAATATTCTTGAAGAAGACCTAGTCTCAACACCCTTGACAGCAATACAGTCCTTAACACTGACATAAACTCCAGCTAATCTGCCTTTTGGTTTTATCGAAACATTATTTGACAACTCTCTTGCCAGACCAGTAGATATCGCTCCCAAATAATGATATTTATCATTTAGAGAATCCAGATTGCTTAGTACCTCTTCTGTTTCTTTTTTTATGTCAACAGAACCATTACTGACTCTTTCAATATATTCAATTGTTGATTTCACACAGCACCAGGCCCCCTGAAGAAACCATCATTCTTATGCTCTGTATTCTCAAGAGCCTCTTCTTGATTAAGACACTTACCTGGTGTGTCATCCCTCAATGCGTTTTTTATTTCTATTGGATGGAAGCTTGGTTCAACATCATCTGTATTGATCTTATCTAGAACAGTGAAAAACTCCAACACTTCCTTTAATTGAGGAGTAAACTCTTTCACTTCCTCATCTGTTAGTTTTATTCTCGAAAGTCCTGCGACTTTTATTATGAGATCATGATCAACATTCATAAGCCATTATGTAATAGCTTGTTTTTTATAAAACTTTCTTGCAGTTAACACTAGTTAACACTTATATGAATTGTTTTTTATCATCTGATACACAAATAAATAGAGATATTTTTATCAAAGTATACAAATATTCAAGTATACAAAAAAGTATAAACCAACTTAAGTATAAACCAACTTAAGTATAAAACAACTTATTATACCTATCAATAGGCTAATATGAAACAATAATAAAGTTTATATATGTAATTGTCCAGTACAATATTGAATAACCAGATCATAAAAGAGGTGCAGCATATCGGAAACAAAAAAACTAAAGCACAGTATTCCATGGAACTCATAACAATCATGACGGTCGGTGTGTTTCTCATCTTGCCCATCCTCTATATGTTCTATTATTATTCTCAGTCATCTGTTGAAAGTGTATCATCAGATATCGTCCTAATGATTGGAAACGAAATTGTAAATAATGCAGAGATGGTTCAGTATTTTGGCGACCCTTCAAAGGTATCTTTTGAAGTAGGAATGCCTGATGGAATAGATGAAATTGCAATCAATCGGCATAATGACACTGTGTATGAAATACTTTTTATTAGAAAAACTAATGATAATGAAAATAGATCAGTCTATGCATTTACCTCTTCTGTTCCACTTAATGGTTCTTTTGGAGAAGCATCAATTAGTGCAGGAAAAAAGACTATAGTGTGTCAGTCACTTAAGAACGCTGATGATTTTAAGTATGTTAATGTGAGCATTTATTGAACATAATTATCTAAAATTTACCTTTCCTAATCCTAACTAGTCTAGTTTAAATGTCTATCTTTGGTTCATTCCACAACAAAACATTTAAATATTTGTTTCCTAATAATCTATATTATGTACACAAAAAGGGGGCAAACTTTTTCACTTGATCTCATTATCGGATCAGTTGTATTTATAGTATTACTGATTATATTTTTATTATACTCCATGTCAAATGTTGAGGATGACCAGACAAAAATTAACCTCGAGCAGGATGCTTCTGTTGTTGTTGGTAAAACTTTAACAACATCTCGCCCAACACCAAACGGGTCATTTATCGTTGGAAATACAATAAACAGTTCGCTTCTTGCTAGTCTCACAGGCTATACTTATGCAGAACTGAAAAGTATGTATGGAAGTCGTTATGATTTTTGTATGTATTTTGAGGATAACAAAGGCGACTTGATTGATCTTGACACAAGGCCCGAGTACGTTCAGTATTCGATAGGGTCTCCAACTGCTAATTTTTCGATATTCTATGCTGACGGCAGATACAAAGAAACACTTAAATGTGGCGAGTCAAAGCATATTTGAATTAATTCTGGAATTAAAGCAAAATTTACTAAACAGGCATTTATGCTTTAATTTGACATACAATCTTAAATATTATTTTGTACTTACTAGTCTTGATGTCAATTTCAGATGAACTTAAAAGGCGTGATATTGAACTTCTAGCGCCAGCATCAAATTGGGCAATGCTTATGGCAGCATTAAATAATGGTGCGAATAGTATTTATTTTGGCCTAAAAGAATTAAACATGAGGATAACAGCCCAAAATTTTAATCTTAAGGATATAGGCAAAATCGTAAAAAACTGCCATGAAATAGGAGCCAAAGCATATCTTACTTTAAACACAATAATCTATGATGATGAAATATTGCGTCTTAAGACTGTCTTAAAAAGTGCAAAGAAGTCGGGAATCGATGCTGTTATTGTATCTGACATGGCGGCTATTTCCCTGTCCAAAGAAGCAGGGATACCCATACATATTTCGACTCAGGCATCGATATCCAATAGTAATGCTGCAGCAGAATACGCAGAATTGGGCGCATCAACAATAAATCTTGCTAGAGAACTATCTCTTGAACAAATAAAGAAGATTAATGCAAATCTGAAACCTGGTTTTCCCAGAGTTGAAGTATTCTGCCACGGGGCAATGTGCGTATCAATATCAGGCAGATGTTTCTTGAGTCAATTTGCCTATAATAAATCAGCCAACAGAGGTGACTGTATACAACCATGCAGACGTGAATATAAGATTACCGATCCGGAGACAGGACAAAAATTTGACTTGGCAAATAATTATATCATGTCGCCAAAGGATCTCTGCACAATTGAATTTATCGATAAAATTCTTGAGACTGGTGTGGATGCTTTGAAAATTGAGGGACGAGCCAAGCAGCCAGAATATGTTGCTGTAGTCACAAGAGCATACAGGCAGGCGATTGATCTTTGGAAACAAGGAAAATTGACAAAAAAGAGCAAAGAGTCCCTTAAGGAAGAAATGCTGGAAGTGTACAATAGAGAATTCCATTCAGGATTCTATTTCTCAAAACCGCTTAAAGAGTTCACCGATGATTATGGGTCAAAATCAAGAACATATAAGTTATTTATAGGTAAAGTGATAAATTATTACGCAAGGAGCCAAGCTGCTGAAATTAAATTGAATACTGGAACCCTTTCGATAGATGATAAAATATACATAATGGGTCCAACAACAGGAGTCATAAAGCTGGCCATTAAAAGCATTCAGATTGACAACAAGAACGTGATTATCTCAAATAAAGGAGAAATTGTGGGTATTACTGTACCACAAAAAGTCAGGAAAAATGATGACGTATACATCATAAAACAGAGATAATATATTCAAAACCCAACTGATGATCTCTGTATTTTAAACTCACTGAAGGGTCGTGTCTCTGGAACTTAAATTACTTTTAGTCTGATTTCTTTGATTTATCAATAATTATTGCACCGAAAGCTATATAAATACTAAAATAATGAAATATCTTATTTTTAACAGTAAAAGAGGTGTTATAATGGCATATTCAAAAAAAGGATCCCTTAACCTATCAATTAATGCTATCGTGGTGCTAATTCTTGCTATCACAATGTTAGGTCTGGGATTGACATTTATTACTAAGATTTTTGGGCAGGCTACCGGAGGATTAGGAGATGCTTTTGAAGGCATTGATAAGCAAAGGGTGGAGAAGTTAGAAAATACGTGTGACCAAGAAGTATGTTTAGAAAAATCAAAAATTGAATTGCAAAAAGGTAAAGAAACTGATTTGTATATATTGTTTAATAACGCGCTGTCGAGTGACGTGACCTTTGACCTTACTGGAACAGTCGATTGTCACGAGCTTGGTACAGGGGCACCCGATCAATGTGGAATAAACGATGCAGATTCTGTTGTTAATATGAGAGTAGATACTTCTGTGTTGGTTAAGAAAGGGGGTCAGCGGGCACTCCCAATATATTTTGAGGCAAAACCGAGCGCAACAAAGGGTACTTATATTTTTAATTTGGATATTACACAGAGTGATATGGCCTATGATACTATTGAATCTGTTACGGTCAATGTCAATATATAGGTGATCATGATGAAAAAAAGACTTACTCAAGGTGAAGAATTTGAGATTCTCAAGCTTGTTATTGACAAATTCCTATGGTTGGGATTTGGTATCATGGCACTTGGACTGTACAGGATTTTTGCAGTTTCTACAGTAAATATTTACAGGGAGTTCTCCTTTATGATCGCTGGTGGAATAATCTTAGTAATATTGCTGTATTTGCTGGTTAAAGAATATGAATTGTTGAAGTGAAGTTTGTGAAAGCAATAGAGATTGGAAAAATCATGAAGTCCAGGATAATTTTTAATTTATTTGTTTTTTTTATTCTTATTTTTTCACTTTTTCTCACCGGGTGTGGTGGAGAGTGCGAGACTATAGGTGATTGTCCAAATAAGGAATGTTATACTAAGAGATGTACATCAGATAAAAAATGTGAATACGATGTAAAATCAGACTGCTGCGGTAATAATAAATGTGAAGATGGAGAGAATAAATGTACTTGCGGTACTGATTGTGGTCAGTGTTCAGGCTTAGTTGGTGAATATCTAGAAATGAAATGCACATCCGGAAATGAATGTGTAGAGTTAATTAAAGATTCAATACATAAAGTGGTTACAGATACGAAAAAACTTAAGGATGTTGAAATTGATATAGTCACAGAATACAGACAACCCTTTAATGTTGACACAGACGAAATCAAATTATCAATAAAGTCAAATCAGGACCTTACAACAAAAACAAATGTCATGGTGGACAGCATACAATTGGTCTTAATCAAATCAGGAGCAAGAAATGTGCTTTATGAAACTGATGTTGGTCTGGGATTATACAATAAGGATTCTGAGATTGATTTTTCTTTACCTCTCAGATTTTCATCTGAAGAACCCGAAACAGAATACCTAACTTTGGCTATCGCTTACAGTTATGATGAGTTTAAGAGTAACAGTAAATCAAAAGTATCTGATAGTATCGATATCCGATTGAAAGAAAAGATAACTCTCGTAGATCCTGAAGGCGAAACCTGTCCATCATCATGTGATGATGACAACGACTGCACAAAAGATATTTGCAGCGAAGCAACAGGGTATAAATGCAAACATGAACCCCAGACTGACTGTGCGTCAAATGGAATATGCGAAACTAATGAGAATAAATGTACTGCTTCATTCGACTGTGGCCCATGCAGCGGTCCATATCTATCGACAATGGAGCTTGAATGCGATCAAAAAATATGTTATAAAAAAGTAATCTCAAGCCAGACAAAGACTCAAACACAGGAAAAATCTCTGTCCGTATGTGAATTGGATATACGAATCTCATACACTAACCCTTTTGATGGCAAGAATGACAATATTTCTCTTGATATAAGCATGCTTAATGCAAATAGCATATTTGTATCTCCTTTTGTAATAAAAGACATTGAATTATACGAGGGTAGCATATTGATCGGAGAGACTGTTGTTGAAGGAAACCTTGCTGGTCCAGGCAAATCTATTAATGATATTAGTGTCCCCCTCAATATCCCTTTTGAATTTGACGAAATGGAAAAAGCCATTAGCGTCAAAATCAATTATGAATACAGCAAGTTACAGAACCAGGAGAAGGTTGGACCTTTTAGGGATTCCTTCTCAATACGGTTGGCAGATAAGATTGTATTTGCAAATACAGGTATTATTGAAGGAAGATAACAAATTTGCTTGAACAAACACTATTCGTACCATCAATATTTGTGAGATCAGAAAATGAGAAAGATGAATAAAAAGGGACTGGAATTATCAATTAATTTTATTGTTATACTTGTCATATCAATCGCAATATTTGGTATGGGAATCTATTTTGTATCGACTATCTTTATAGGATCAAGCGATGTGATTAAGACCATATCTCAACAGGAAGAAACGCAACTTGAGAAGCGGCTAATGACTGGCAGAGAAAAAGTGGTCATACCTATTGAGACTAAGACCATGAAAAGAGGAGAGGCAGTCGTTTTTGGAATTGGAATATTCAATAATATGGGAAGCACTAAGACTTTTTCAGTTGATGTGACACCAGGACCAATGTATAAAGAAGATAGGTCTATTGAACTTACACCCACGCCTGGAGTGGTGACAGAGAATCCCGTTGATCAGATTGTGAAGAACAATGAGTATAAAATTGCTAGACTTACTGTAAGAGCACCACCAAATACTGATAAAGGAAGATATCAAATTAACATTCAGGTCAAGGATGATACTGGTGCAGATTATGATACAATCAGATTGATATATATTAATGTTGAATAGTATATCTGTTTAGAAGATGGGTAAACTTTGAAATACTTATTTTGGTCATATCCTTCTGATAACATCAAATATTTTCTTCTCGGACAGTCCGATTTCATCCAGTAGGGTAGACCTCGAACCATGTTCAATGAAGCGATCGGGAATTCCAAGTGTTTTGATTTTAACCTTACTGTCACTCATTTCTTCAAGTATTGAACTCGCAAATCCTCCTTTGCATGAATTCTCTTCGACAATAATGGCCTTACCAATTCTTTTGATATAATTGATTATCTTTTTGTCCACAGGCTTGATGAACCTTGCATTGATTAAGCCAACAGGTACCAAATGCGAATCATTGTACCGATTAACTGCGTTTCTTGCGGGCTTGACCATAGAACCCACTGCAATGACTACTGCTTTCTTGCCACGTACAAGGAGCTCAGACGACCCTTTTTCGATATACTTTTTTCTTGGAGTCTTCTCTGGTTCCATCCCCTTTGGATATCTGATAGCTACGGGGCATTTGTACTTTATTGCAGACCAAAGAAGATTTCGCAGTTCATCCTGATTTCTTGGAGAAGCAATGCACATATTTGGAATATGCCTAAGATATGAAATATCAAATGCACCATGGTGGGTGGGTCCGTCTTCGCCGACCAGACCCGATCGGTCTATAGCTAAGATTACCGGTAGGTTCTGCAAAGCGACATCATGTATTAATTGATCATACGACCGTTGAAGAAAAGTAGAATATATTGCAACGAATGGGATCAACCCTTCTTTAGCCATGGCTGCTGCAAATGTAACTGCATGTTGTTCAGCAATACCAACATCAAAAAACCTGTTAGGATACTTCCTTCTGAATTCTGATAGACCAGTACCTTCACACATTGCAGCAGTCACTGCAACAACTTTCTTATTACTGGCTGCAATTTTGCATAGCGTATCGCCAAAAACTGAACTATAGCTAATCCCTTCTTTCTTTTTAGATTTCCCATTTGTCTTGTCAAACAATCCAATTCCGTGAAACCTTGTTGAATCATTTTCTGCATGGGAAAACCCCTTTCCTTTTTTTGTCTTAAGATGTATCAAAATAGGACCTTTTGCTTTCTTGGCCTCCTTAAATGAACGTATAATCTGTGGGATATTATGTCCATTAACAGGACCAATATATTCTATTCCTAACTTCTCGAAAAGAAAATTAGGACTCGCTGCTCTCTTTAGATTATCTTTCAGTTCAAGAAGCTCAGATTTGTATGCAGGTTTAACCGATTTTAATAGGTTATTTATTGTATACCTTACCTGTCTGTAAATCTTAGTCTTGGTTATTCTTCCAGTATATTTTGATAATGCCCCAACATTATTAGAAATTGACATCTTATTATCATTTAGGACAATAATAACCTTAGTCTGAAGATACCCAATATTATTTAATCCTTCAAATGCCATCCCTCCTGTAAGAGCACCGTCCCCAATTACACAGATAACCTCATGTTTCTCTCCTTTTAGGTCTCTAGCTTTTGCAAAACCTGCTCCGATTGACAAAGAAGTACTGGCATGACCAACATCAAACTGATCGTGTTTGCACTCAGAAGTTTTAGGGAATCCTGATATCCCTCCTTTCATCCTGAGGCTGTTGAAACGATCTTTCCTGCCCGTCAGAATCTTATGAGCATATGCCTGATGCCCCACATCCCAAATAAACTTATCTTTTGGACTATTAAATAAATAATGCATAACAACTGTAAGTTCGACAACACCAAGAGAAGAGGCAAGGTGTCCCCCAGTATTACACACTGAATTGACTAAAAATTCCCTAATCTCACTGGATAAAATCGATAGCTCGCTAATTTTGAGCTTTTTCAAATCATCGACATTATTTATCTTTTCAATAATCATCTTTAAGAAGCAATATTATAACTACTGATTTTAATCCCTTGATGTCTAAGATGTTCAACTATCTCATTGTTGAGTTTGATCATTGAAACCAGCATTAATTCATCAATCTCCTGAATGCCCTCAAGGTTCTCCATCGGAAAAAAGAGAGCTATAATTTTATATAAACTTATTGTTGCACATTTGGTTGGTACTGAATTACATAGTTTTCTATCGAACAACTTAAAGGAAGGCACCTTCTATTATAATTTAATAGATATAGGTGGGTCCAAAGAGGACAATTAAATAGCCAAATTAATACAAAACTTTATATATTAGTTTTTTTGTATTCGTACTATTGGGGAGTTTAAAAAAAGAGGTGTAGGTTAATGACTAGAGATAATGGATATATTAGCACTCATAAGGAAAAAATACCATTCCGTTTAAGGATTGGATTTGCCTATATATTTCTTGTTGTGCTACCTATTATATATTTCATTACTAATTCAGCCCCTTCAAATGTTTATATATACTGGTCTCTGGTTGTGATAATAGCATCATCCAATGTTTTTTTCTTTATGTTCATAACAAAATTTGCAAGTGATTCAGAAGAATTGAGTAATAAGTTCCATATGCTTGCAAAGGGGAATTTCCAAGCTGATACTTCCATAAAAGAGGGAGAGACACAAATTGGTAGGATGGTAAATTCATTCCGACGAATAAAGAATTTCTTCCAAGAGCTTATAAAAACAATTGGCGTCAATTTTGAAAAGATGAGCCGTGTCTCACAGGACTTAATAACAGCTTCTGGAGAAGTAAATGCTTCAACTGAAGAAATTTCTTCAACTGTTCAGGAGATTGCGCGTGGAGCTCAAAGACAATCAAAACAGGTCAATCAGATTGCACACAATGTTAAAACATTTACTGATCAAATAAAAAATGTGGCTGAGAAAATGACCACAGTTTCAAAATCAACTGAGCTTGCGAATAAGAATGCTTTGGAAGGAAATAAATCAGCACAGGAAGCAAATGCTAAGATAATGGCTATTAAAAATACTGTCAGTAATTCCGGAAAAGTTGTGCAGAGTCTGGGTGAGAAAAGTAAAGAAATTAACAAGATTATTGAAGTCATTGATGATATAAGCGAGCAGACTAATATGCTTGCACTGAATGCAAATATAGAAGCAGCGAGGGCAGGAGAAGCTGGTCGTGGGTTTGCAGTTGTCGCAGATGAAGTCAGAAAGCTAGCAGAGCAGTCTCAAAAAGCTACACAGCAGATATCAACTCTTATTACAGATATCCAACAGTCAACATCAAATGCAGTTGATACAATGGCGTCTGGCGAAAAGCATGTTGAGGAAGGTGCTGAGGTCATCAATAACGCTTTAATCAGCCTGGAAGGTATATCAGCGATAATCAATAATATTAACAATATGACCTCAGAGGCTGAAAACATTATCAATGGTCAGGTTAAGATAGTTGATCAGATCAACACCTCCATGAATGAAATTAGTGCAATTACGGAGGAAAATGCAGCAGGAAGCGAAGAAGTTTCAGCTTCTATCCAGGAGACGACCTCAACCATACAACAACTCACAAATTATTCTACTGATTTATCAAAATCGATAGAGGATATGACTAATGTCCTAAAACAATATGGTTTTGAAGTCAATACAAAATGAGCGAATTGTCTGAAGCCAGTATTAAAATTCATGAATCAAAACCTGAAGATAATGATGAGATTCTCGATGAGGAAACAGAATTTGTTATGTTTAAGGTCGCAGAAGAAGAATTTGGAATTGACGTCAAGTTTGTAAAAGAAATCATTAAGATGGATGTCATCACCCGAATACCTAACTCTAAATTATATCTTAAAGGGGTAATCAACCTGAGAGGCGGCATTGTCCCAATAGTTGATTTTGCACAAAGGATGGGAATGGATGATATTGAGTCAGATGAAAATCACATCATGGTTCTTGATATTAACAAAAAACAAATTGGTCTAATCGTGAAATCTGCAACAGAAGTTGTACTTTTGGACAAGCAAAATATAAAACCAGCTCCTGCAATAATCACAAAAAAAGTAAAGGGAGAATACATTAGTGGAGTTGGTTTGATCGACAGCAGATTGATTATAATTCTTGACCTAGAGATAATGTTTAAGGATGATCAATTGATCGGCACAGGACAAGCATAAAACATATAAATTGATTTACTACCTAATTTCTTATGAATATTAGATGTGTTCGATGCAAAGGTCGAGGAGAATGCGGACGGAAGAGTTGTGCTCATGCAGTTCGCATGAAAAGCAGAAAAAAATTAAAACCCAAACAGCACTATTTTGGTGAGACTCCAAATATCTTTGTTGGTCGTTACGGTTATCCAAACATTAGTCTGGGACTTCTTTCCATTGAAGAATATGATATGCATGATGATCCAGTCGCTTGGTACAACAATAAATATTCAATTCAGAGCATATCCGATCTGCGTACAGAACTCGTGAATTCTTCATTAAAGACTAATATTAATGTGGTCCGGAAAAATCCTCAACATACCAAAATATCTCAATCAGACCCAACAAGCATAGATATATTTAGCAATAATTCTGCAAAGTATTCACGAAATGATCTTGTAAATGCTGATTCCACACGATTGCTTGAGATATCACAAGAAGTGGCGATGGCATCCAAACCAGTAGATGTGGAGATTTCGTTGAAGAAAGTTCCGCAATTCTCTATTGATTTTAGTGATCAAATAACTCCTTTTGGACCTTCAGTTGAACTCCACAAGGCATCACTAACAGAAAATGCGAAGATACCTAGCCATGTTGAGAAGGTATATTCCGACGATGAACAAAAAACCGGTCAAGCGATAGAATATCTTTGTAAGCACAACTATGACGAGCATTACATTACTAAAATAATGAGTAGTGGTTCATTAGGATTAAAAACAGACCGGAAACTGGTCCCATCCAGATGGGCAATCACTGCAACAGACGACTCGATTAGCAAACTACAGATAACAAAAATAAAAAATTTCAATCAACATGAGGTGGCAGCATATTTTGGTGGTCATCTAGGCAATTATTACCTAATACTCACATTTCCTGATATCTTCAGGTACGAATTATTTGAAACATACGTACCTTCTAATGGGAATACATTCAAGCCAATGACTGATTATGAGAACCATCTTGGAAGGACTAGTTATGCTAAAGAGACCGCTGGCGGATATTATGCAGCCCGTCTTGCATTAACAGAAGCATTACTCAGAATAAAGAAACAGGCTTCCTGCCTAGTCCTGAGATTCATTACAGATGAATATACCAATCCTCTTGGAGTATGGGTTGTCAGGCAGGCATCCAGAGATGCAATGTCCAATAAGCCTATAACATTCTCTGATGCTGACTTAATGATAAAATATACAAAAGCACTTGTGCAGAAGAAGTTTGGTTATGATATTGCAGAAATTCTATCAAGGAGCAAGTTATATAACGAGGTCCACAAACAATTAAAACTTGGCTGCTTTTAACTCTTCATTTAAATAAATTTTAATACTTAATATTGAATTTCAATACTTAATATTATCAATTATTTTGTCTTAGATTAGTAATCTTGGTAGGAGGTAGAAATCTATGGTTTCAAGGAAATTCTTGTTTGTATCTTTTGATGGATTAATAGGTGACCTTGCATGGCAGGTACTTAAGGAAGGTAATGAAGTAAAATATTACATCCAGAGTGAACTGGAAAAAGATGTTGCAGATGGTTTTGTTCCAAAAATCTCAGATTGGAGAGCAGAGATCGACTGGGCTGAAATTATTGTATTTGACGATGTTTTGGGACAAGGAACGCTTGCAAAGGAATTAAGAGATAAAGGTAAAAAAGTAATCGGTGGCACACCATATACTGATATGCTTGAAGACGACAGGTCTTTTGGACAGGACGAATTAAAAAAATATGGAATTTCAATTATCACACATCAGGATTTCAGTTCATTTGATGAAGGAATTGAATATGTTCGTAAAAACCCAGGAAAATATGTAATTAAACCGAGCGGTGAGGCTCAGAACATGAAAGGCCTTCTTTTCATAGGAGAAGAAGATGATGGCAGGGATGTGATTCAGGTATTAGATGATTACAAGAACGCTCTTTCAAATAAGATACCTAACTTCCAGCTTCAAAAACGAATCGCTGGAGTTGAGGTTGCAATTGGAGCATTCTTCAATGGCATAGAATTCATATATCCCATCAATGTTAATTTTGAACATAAAAAGTTATTCCCAGGAAATCTAGGGCCTTCAACAGGAGAAATGGGGACCGCTATGTTTTGGTCTGGTCCAAATAGAATATTTAATCAAACCCTAAAGAAACTGGAAGGAAAACTTTCAGAAGAAGGTTATACTGGATACATTGACATAAATTGTATGGTCAATGGCAAAGGAATATATCCACTTGAATTTACATCAAGATTTGGCTATCCGACTATTATGATACAACATGAAGGAATGTTAACGCCAATGGGAGAATTCCTATATGAAATCGCTTCTGGCAATAACCCTAAACTCAAGACTAAAAAAGGATTTCAAATTGGAGTAAGAGTTGTTGTTCCACCTTTCCCATATCACGATCCGGAATCATTTAGAGTCAAGTCCAAGGATTCAATTATTTTCTTCAAGAAAAATGGTATCAGTCAACATGGAGTCCACATCGAGGATGTCAAGATGATAAATGGCGAATGGCTCGTTACAGGTACTGCAGGAGTTGTGCTCGTTGTATGCGGATGCGGCCAGACTATGAAACAGGCACAAAGTCAAGCTTACAGCAGGATAAAGAACATATTGATTCCACATATGTACTATCGCACTGATATAGGTGATAGATGGTTTGAAGATAGCGATAAACTCCATAATTGGGGCTACCTGCGTGAAGTCTAATGCAAAGAAATAAATAAAATCCTTTTACGACATATACTATGTACTTATTTTTCATTAAAGGAATTGTACAGGGAGTAGGGTTTCGACCGTACATATTCCGCAAAGCTAAACGGGAAGGTCTTGTTGGTTCTGTAAAAAATGTCGGCGATGGAGTCGAAATTATTATTGATGATTCACATTTTATGGATAAGCTCACAGATCTACCTCCACTGGCTCGCGTTGATTCTTATGAGAAACGCAGTATTCAAATTCAACCACCAAAGGACTTTCTAATCATAAAGAGCACATCTTCAACAGGATCAACATTGCTCCCTCCTGATATCTTCACTTGTCCAGATTGTCTAAGTGAATTAAATGACCCTTCTAACAGGCGTCATGATTACTATTTCATAACCTGCACAAATTGTGGACCCAGATATTCAATGATTACGGACTATCCATACGATCGACCATACACTTCTATGAATAAATTTAAAATGTGTTCACAGTGCAGCAAAGAATACTCGGATCCTTTGAACCGAAGATATCACGCACAGACTATTGCTTGTCCCGATTGCGGTCCACGACTGAAATTGATCAAATGCGCTCAAAATCCAGACACATCAGCTGAGGGAGAATTAAATGACCAGAGTCAGGAACATGATTCTCAAAATAAACATGCAGACCGAGAAATAATCAAACAAGTGGCTGGTATTATTAAAAAAGGCCAAATAGTCGCCATTAAAGGAGTCGGTGGATTTCATATATGTAGCACTATAGAACGCGAAGCAGTAAAAAAAATTAGACAATTGTTAGGCAGGGCTAATAAACCCTTTGCAGTTATGGTCAAAGATGTAAAGATGGCAAGAAAATTTGCTGAAATTAGCCAATTTGAAGAATTAAACCTCAACAGCCCAGCCCGTCCGATAGTTGTTCTTAAAAAAAAACAGACTATATCTGATAATTTCGACGGTGAATATGTACTTGGTCATATATCAGAACTTGATACTATCGGCGTAATGCTTCCTTATACCCCATTACATTTTATGCTATTTGACCATATGGACGAACCAATTATAATGACCTCATGCAATATGCCTGGAGCGCCCGTCAAGATCTCAACTGAAAATCTTCTCAAACAAGAATTAGTTGGATGGATACTGACACATGAGAGAAAGATAATAAACAGAGTTGATGACTCAGTGATAAAAATCATTTCTGATAAAATGGTTTATCTCAGACGATCGAGGGGATATGTGCCTGTCCCAATAAAACTTCCAAAACCAGTACGACCAACCCTTGCACTTGGGGCTGAACTCAATAATGTCATATGCACTGCAAACGACAATCATTGCTTCCTCTCACAGCACATAGGTAATTGTGCAAATATTGATACAATGGATTTTCTTAAGGATACAGCCAAAAAGATGATACGCCTTACAAGAGTCGATCCGGAAATAATAATATCTGATCTCCATCCAGGATATGAAACCACAACATTTGCCAAAGAACTGTCAGATCAACTGGGAGCAAAACATATTCAGGTACAACATCACAAAGCTCATATTGCCGGTGTTGCGGCAGAGCATGGCCTAACAGAATACACTGGAATTGCAATGGATGGACTTGGGTATGGTGACGACGGAAAGATTTGGGGGGGCGAAATATTTGATTTCGCAAACGGGAAATTTCAAAGGATTGGACATCTTCAATACCACCAACAATTTGGAGACTCAGCTGCAGTATTCCCTGAAAGGATGCTGATAAGCATATTGTCAACATTCCTGACAATTGACCAAATCAAGAGGCTGGGAATCTCCACAACTGACTTGAAGACAATACTGAAAGCAATTGAGAGTAGATTTAATTGCATTGAGACCTCAAGTACAGGTAGGGTCCTGGATGCTGCAGCGTCCCTTCTTGGGATCTGCAGAGAGAGGACTTATGAAGGCCGACCAGCCATGCTGCTTGAAACATTAGCTGGTACAAGCAGGCCCTATGAACTAAGACCAAATATAATTCAGAAAGATAATATATCAATTTTTGATACAACTCAACTGTTCAAATATCTAGTTCAAAATATTACTAAAGATAAATCCAGACTTGGAGCAACAGTACTGACCTATATAGCAGAAGGTATGTATGAGATTGCTAAAGAAACAGGAAAACCTATTGTTTTTTCTGGTGGAGTGGCATATAATTCAATTATTTCAGAATTTATGCGTCAGAAAGGAGTCCTCTTTAATCAGGAAATCCCTCCAGGGGATGGTGGGTTGTGCTATGGACAAGTTAGTATGGCAAATTTATGAAAATACTAATCTTAAAATATTGATCTGAAGATGTGGTTCTGAAAATATGGATGTTCCGGTCGATTGAGCCAGTACAAATTTATTGAGCTAAAACAAGTTTACCAAATTTGACCCCCTTACGGGCGATCATACCATCAGCAGTCTTTTTGATATCTTTAACCTTTCCTCTGAATACAACTACTTCAAGGCAGTCGTCAGCATTCATATGAGTATGCATTGTGCTGATTATAATACCATGATTATCATGTTGTAAGTGAGTGAGGTCATGTTGTATATCATGGTCGTGATGGTTATAGACTAGAGTCAATGTACCTATCATCTCTGATTCCATATCTTCTGATTTCTCTTTGATCAGACTTTTTCTAATCAGGTCTCTGATTGCCTCAGAGCGATTTTTATAACCCTTGCTAGTTGATTGTTCATCGAATTTCTCCAGAATTTCCGGCTCAAATGCAATTCCCTTACGAATTATCCTGTCCATATTATTCACCTCAAAAAAGATCTTATATTGTTTTCTTAAGAATGTAACACTAATACAATATAAAAGTGTTACGAAAATTAGTTTTTGTGACAAAAAATTTATAAAGTGGCACGTATTTATAATTTGTAACACTTATCTTTGGATATTAATTGTATTATTCATGATATTGGTGTTAAACAAATTTTAATGTGAACAAAGATGCATATACCCGACGGATTTTTAAGCTTGCCAGTTTCAATTGCCTGTTTAGTGATTGTCATACTCTTCTGGATAATTGCCTTTAGTAGAGCAAAGAAAGTGATGGGGGAAAAACATGTCCCATTGCTAGCGGTGATTGCAGCTGCCATATTTGGCGGTCAGATGCTGAATTTCACTTTAATTGGAATTGGAGGAACATCCGGACATCTCATAGGGGCTGCATTAGTAGCTATTCTTCTTGGACCATACGCTGCTATCATCGTGCTAACTCTGGTCTTGCTTGTGCAAGCGCTTGTATTTGCAGACGGAGGGGTTGTTGTATTTGGAGCAAATGTCCTACTGATGGGTGTTGTTGGAGGACTATTTGGGTATATGATATATTTCCTCACAAGAAAAACAGGAATTGCAATTTCCTCATTTCTTGCTGGCTTTACAAGTGTAGTAGCTGCATCAATTGTATGTTCAGTACTATTGGGTTTAAGTGGGACAATAGAAATGTCCAGAGCGCTTATTGCCATGGTTCCAATACATATGATTATTGGTATAGGGGAAGGATTTATCACAATGGGAATTGTCTTATATTTTCAGAAGACCAGACCCGATATCCTTAAACTAAAAAAAGTATAAAATATTTGAATATCAAGAGAAAATAAATCTAGAGCACATACAAAATTGATACATGGAATAAATGATGAAAATGGCTAAAAGAGACAAATTCATATACATCTTTCTGGCATTATCAATACTTATAGTAGTAATCCTGCTGCCTGTTGCATCAGAGCATCCAGACGGCCTCGAAAAAGTTGCAGGGATGCTTGGGTTTGAGGATTCAGCACAAGAAATCTATAGTTCAGCACCTATGCCCGATTATGATATTTTAGAGCAGGGATCATATACCAGTGTGCTGACAGCAGGGCTGATTGGAATTGCCATAACAATGACCGCTGCACTTATCGTTGGGAGATTATTAAAAAATGCATCATGAACACTTAGATAAGTACAGTAGGCTGAATTCAGTAATCCATAAGATAGATGCACGTGTTAAGTTAATTTTTGGATTAATCTTAGTAGTTGTTGCTTCAGTATCAAATTTGTATATTCTAACTGCCATCCTTGTCTTTCTGCTTATCATTATCCTACTGTCGAAAGTTCCATTGAGTTATATTATTACAAGATATGCAATCTGTCTTCCTTTCCTGTTTTCCCTTTTTTTAATACCTTTTCCTACGTCCCTGCTATTAATAATGAAGGCAGTCACTTCTATCACAGTCGTAACAGCTGTAATATCAACTACAAAATTCCAGGCTTTGCTAAATTCTATGAAGTACTTTAGAGTACCAAAAATATTCATATTGATGCTATCTTTTTTTTATCGCTACATCTTCTTGTTTATTGATAATGTTCACAGGATGCTGAAAGCAAGAGATTCTAGGTCATTTTCTAATAGACAGAGATATGCAGCCAGTCTAATAACAAAAATGATTGGCTCTCTATTTATACAGAGTTATGAGCAGTCCGAAAGAGCTTATGCTGCAATGCTTGCACGAGGCTACAGTGGATAAATTGCAGAAAATAATACTAACTGACACAGTCCACGGATATAGCTACAGTATATGAATATAACACGTTAGATGCTCTCTTTAAATTGCTGGAAATAAGATAATATCTTATATTGATATATATATAATATCTTTTTATAGTAATAACTGAAATCAATAAAATACACGAACAATGTATAGAAACAAATACATGAACAATGAATATGAAAAATGATAAAAATTAGAAATCTCAGATACATCTATCCCGACAAAAGAATTGGCTTGGATGGTATATCACTTAATATCAAAGAAGATATTACTGGGATAATTGGTCCTAATGGGGCAGGGAAAACAACATTGCTTCTTCACTTAAATGGTGTACTTCAACCTACTCAAGGGAGTCTGACGGTCGATGACATTAAAGTTAACCCCAAATCAATGTCAAAAATCAGAAAAAAAGTAGGTATCGTGTTCCAAAATCCAGATGACATGCTATTTTCTCCTACAGTATATGAAGATGTGGCATTTGGTCCTACTAATCTTAAGATGAACAATATCCATGCAAGAGTACACTTAGCACTTGAACAAGTTGGAATGGCTGAATATGAGACTCAAAATCCCCATCATATGAGCCTTGGGCAGAAAAAGAGAGTATCTCTAGCAGCTGTAATTGTGATGGAACCAGAATATATAATATTCGATGAACCCACAACACATCTTGATCCACAAGGGAAGCGTGAAATAATTAAACTGATCCTCTCATTAAATACAAAACGAATAATATCCACGCATGACATGAATCTACTTAAGTACTGTAATGAGATCCATATCTTGAATAATGGGAAATTAGTCCACTCATCACACAAAGTGAACAAAGCAACCTTGAAGGAATATGGACTTTTTTAATGATTATGGTGTTTTCTATTCTCTCTGACTTCTTTTATCTTTTTTGCCAACTTTTCATAACTTTGAGGATCATCTTTGCTTGTCCTTACAACAACGATGTTTGGATTTACCTTTCTAATATCCCTTAAAAAGGATGATTCATCAAAATCTACATACTTTGCAAGATCGTATTTTGAGATTATGGATATTACTGCATTCATGAAGATTATTGGGTATTTTGCTGGCTTGTCATGCCCCTCTGCCGTAGAACTTACTACAATATCCATGCTCTGTCCAAGCTTGACTCCTGCAGGACACACCAGATTTCCAACATTCTCGATAATAAGAAGATCCTTACCCTTCAGCTGTTGATCTTGTTTCATAGCCTTAATTGCTTGCATGATCATATGAGCATTAAGATGGCATCCTGAGTGCGTATTGATCTGATAGCTGTCAATCCCAATATCAGCTAGAAGTTTCGCATCAATATCAGATTCTAAGTCCCCCTGAATGACAGCAATCTTGTCAACCCCCAGTACTTTACTTATTTCCCTAATAACAGTAGTCTTACCAGCTCCAGGAGCGCCTAATAAATTGATGCAGCAGATTCCATCATCATCCAGATCATGCCATATCATATGAGCAAGTCTATCGTTTTCTTGTGTAAGACTCTTATTGATTATTATCTCTTCAGACTTATTTCGGTTATCATGACATCCACATTCTTCACACATTTTGACTCTCCTTATCTCATGTATTAAGATATATCTTATTTATTCACTTCTATTGAACATAGATTTATATCTTTTCCATTGATAATCTTTGTTTTTCCGGATTCACACTTCTGACAAAAAAGAATTGGTTGGTTTGAGATTCTGCTTTCTGAACCACATTCCTCACACTTAATTCTACCATCAATTTCAATAACATTAAGCACACAATCTTTTAGATTATTATAATCCTTTTTAATAATATCAAAATAGAAGCCTATCGGTTCTGGTTTGAAACCTGAAAGACAACCAACTTCAATTGATGCACTTGAAATTGGGTTTTTAGATTCATCTAATAACATTCTGACAATCTCCTTTGTTATTGACAATTCGTGCATTTTAACATATCCTAGGAACAATTCTGCCAGTTGGCGTGGGCATAATCCTTTTGCCCAGAGATGTCTTGACAATGACTTTTTTATCTGTAATATTAGCCACAGTACCCACAATCGAAGCTTGATCATTAAAGCTTTTTAGCCTGTCCAGAACTTTCATACTATTCTGTTCAGAGCATATGCATACCATCCTCCCTTCACTTGCAAGTTCATATAGATTAATTCCCAGCATATCAACAACAGTCTGCACTTCCTTCTTTGCAGGAATATCGATTTCATTTAGCACTAAATTAAATCCAGTTTTTTTAGCCATATCATTAAGAGCCGATGCCAGGCCACCACGTGTCGGGTCTTTAGCATACTTGATAAGTTCTCTAATAGAGTTCATCTCATCGACAAGCGGTCTTGAATCAGTGATTATATCTGTCTCGTAATCAAATCTCTTCGAAAGTAAGGCAACTGCATGTTCTCCCAGACCACCTGAAATTATAATTTTATCTCCTGGTACAATAGCATTACCGTCTAGAACACTCTCAGTTAAACCTACTCCGCTTGTATTGATTACAATCTTATCCAGCTTGCCCTTTTCCATAACCTTGGTATCACCTGTCGCGACAGGGATTTTATATTTATTTGATAATCTCCCGATAGTCTCAGTAATTTTACTGAGTTTAAAATCCTCAAAGCCTTCTTCAATAATATAACTGAGTGATAACCCTAAAGGTTTAGCACCCATCATTAATAAGTCGTTGACTGTTCCGCAGAATGCCAGATCGCCAATATTGCCTCCTGGAAAAAAGACTGGATCAACAATGAATGAATCAGTAGTAAAGACCAAAAATCTACCATCACTAATATCTAAAATCGCAGAATCATCATAAGAATTTGTCCATTTTCCCCGGAAAAACTTGAAACTTTCAATTAGTTCCATCATTTCCTTTCCACCAGAACCCTGAGACAGGGAAATCTTGCCCATATTCAGTTGTAAGGAAGCATAGTATTTATTTCTTGCTGAATTTAAAGCTTATAGCACAATTGCCTTCCTCATGGGCCATTGATTTGTGCAATGGATTGTTTGGGGTACATTCCCTTTTGAATAATGGACATTCTGCTGGCTCACGAGCTCCCAGTAAAACATCATTACATTTGGCCTTATCGTTCTTTGGATCAAGAACTGATGATACTGGACGCATAATGAATTCATATATATCAGAAATTAAAGGCACTTTCATTTTATCAAACCACTCATAGATAGTATCATTAGATATTAACTGGTGGATGGTAGTATTTATCCTTTTCGGAAAAAATACGGGTTTCATTGAAAATGTCACAGGAATTATTCAGAACAAATATGTTCTGGATATTTGGAAATGTACATTTCTGAACATTTTAGGTGGGTTTAATACCCCCCCTAGGGGTGAAATTTTTAATACAAAGAAATGCATATGCATTTCTTGTAGCATTTCTTGTACAAAAAGTGTACCATTTATCCGTCCCAAAAATTGCCTATAACTGAGAGCCCATCAATGCGGAGAAAAGCAAAGCTTTTCTTGTACACAAAAATGATTTACATTTTTATTGTACCCCATGCTTTAGCTTGGGTCAGGGCGAACGGCAATTATTGTTATATGGACAGTGGATCTTATTTGTACGCATAGCTAATTGCACAGCTTCCTTCTTTTGATACCATACATGGTCCTATTGGGTTCTCTGGAGTGCAGGCACGACCAAACAATGAGCATTCGTCAGGGTTGATTATCCCTTTTAGAACCTCACCACATCTACATGCTGAATTCTGCACTGTTTTTACAGTCATAATGACCTTAGAATACATTTTCTTAGCATCCAGTTCTTTATTTCTAATATTAAGTCCGGAATCTGGAATAATCCCCAGACCTCTCCATTCACTGTCAGCAGCATAAAAAACATCTTTTAATACTCGTTGTGCTTTTGGATTTCCTTCTTCTCTGACCCCTTCAGGATACGCATTGACGACTGTTTGTTTGCCTTCAGACAACATTTTACACAGAGCAAAAATTGATCTCATTACACGCTCAGCACTGAACCCAGCAATTGCTTGTGCTACTTTGAATCTCCTATAAGGCCTGACACCTATAATAGTTGACACATGCCCGGGATTAAGAAAGCCATCGATATGCACTTCACCTTCAAGCAGAGCTTCCATTGCAGGTGGGACCAGCTTATGGCAGCTGTAGACACAGACCCCTTTTTGCAGCAGATATGCTGTCATCGGAGCTGTCGTCTCAAAACCAACCCCAAAAAAAACAATATTTGGGTGTTTTTCTCTGATGGCAAGAACCTCACTAGCTGAATAGACCTCGAATACATTTCCTTTCTCTGCTTTCACACTCTCAAGACTTGAATCAGTCCCAGGAACTCTCATCACATCTCCATATGTGGCCACAGGAACACCGCTACGTGCAATACCGATAATATTATCAATATCTGACTGAGCAGAAACACACACAGGACAACCTGGTCCGGAGATTAACTTTAAGTTTTTAGGCAGAATATCTCTGATTCCATACTTTAAAATTATATTAGTGTGACCACCACAAATCTCCATAATGGTCCTATTCCCAATATTTAGACTCTTAATCTTTTGAAGATAATATTCAATGAGTTTGTTTTCATTTATCATATCTTCATTCATAATCAATCCCTTGAAATTTATTTTTCAGTTGGTTGGTGTACAACATAAGGACAATGTAACCAAATTATTTCATAGATTCAATTCTTTCCAGATCCTTCTTTATTATTTTTAGAGATTCCTCAGCAGATTTCCTGTCCAGTTTTTCAATAACAAAACCTGCATGAATTAAAGTATAATCACCAACAGCTGGATTATCGATAAGAGAAGCATTGACAACTTTAAGAATTCCTCCGTAATCTACTTTAGCATTCTCTCCATTAAGTTCAATAATCTTTGCAGGTATCGCGTAGCACATTTTATTCCTTCTGTTCTGCTTTCTTTATCTCTTCATCTGATAATCTTTTGATTAAGCTAATAACATCTTTTTTAATTGTATCCATCTTGGATAATAAATCCTTGCTCAGCACGTCACTAAAAGCTTTGATATTACTTACTTTTATCCCAATAATATTAATTGAAGCCAAATTTGGCTTAAAAGCCCTTAAAATTGAAGCAGTCTGCTCAATTCCAAAGTCATGCTGTGAAACAACTGATAGATCTTGTGATAAATCATCTTCATTTAAAAGGACAACATCTCCAGGTTTTCCAGTTCCATCTGACAAACGTACAGCATCTACAATAATCAACTTGTCGTCATCCTCAACATAAGAGAGCATGTCAAATCCAATAACTCCTAATTCCATTAGTGTCAAATCCTTAAGAGCAGGATGATCAGCGAGTTCTTTATAAAGAGTTGGACCAATGCCGTCATCTCCTCCGAAAATATTGCCCACAAAAATAACTTTTACTGCCATAATAAAAATAAAAGAAATAAGATAATAAAAAGTTTTATACGCTGGGTTCGAGATTTATCCTTTTTTTGTTCTGTCCCACTGCATGGATGGAACATGAAATGCACGGATCAAATCCCCTAACAATATGACCAATCTCAACCATACTTTCATTATTTGCCAGCTGGACACCAATTAAGGCCTGCTCTATTGCTCCCTTCTGTCCTTTGGAATCAAGGGGTGATGCATTCCATGTCGTTGGAGTTATTATCTGATAAGACGTACATTTGCTATTATCAACATTTATCCAATGTCCAAGCGCTCCTCTTGGTGCTTCAACAAGGCCATATCCACTTCCTTTTTTAATCTCAGGAAATGGATAATAAGACGGTTTATTAAGATCTATCTCAGCAACCCACTCTACAAGTTTAGGGATTATTAGGACAGTCTCATGCAACCGTGCAATAGTCCGGGTAAATGTATTGACTCCAAATGCATTCACAAGGTCAGTAATCAGCGGATCTCCATTAACAAGCTGACGAGCTAGAGGACCAAGTTCACACACATTGCCAAAATATCTTGGCGCTTTGATCCATGAATAAGCACCTCTCTTTTTTGGATGCGGCCTAGTTACACCATTTATTGGTTTTCTCCATTGGTGTTCTGACTCATAATATCCGTGACTTGTATCTTCAGAGATATGGTTCTGGTCAAGAGCATGATACTTACCGTTTTGCAGATATCCGCTCTTAAACAACTTTGAACCGTCTTTATTCCTTCCAAATCCGTATGCTAAGAAATTATTAGGGGATTTCTCACCATATTTTTGCAGACCAATATCCTGACCATATCTTATCAGCAAGCCAACATCGGAATTTGCAAAAGACGGATTTCCCATCATTTTGTTAACATCATCTACAGATCTGATTTCCATGTACTCTTCAATTGATATCCCATTAAGTATTTTCTTCTCCACGAAAGCTTTGACTTCCTTAAGCATAGTATCAACTTTGATAAGCTCAATATGCTTTGGAATACTGCAAACACCACCAGGTATTGCATGCATCGGATGAGGAAATTTACCACCAAACGTTGCAACAACGCTATGTAAAGGGATTCTTGCATTCTTAAGAATTGATTTAAGATGATCACTTTTTAGCGGATCAAATCTATTCAATACCTCATTATACAGTCCATGATGCCTATATGAATCATCCACAAGATCAGGACCCCACATAAAGTAAAAATGTGTGGCATGGCTAACGATAATATTTGCACCAAGTACAATGTCCCTGATTAGTTCAGCGTTTCTGGGTATCTTGAAATCTATCATCTGTTCGATAGCTTCAGCACCTGCTGTCCCATGAGAAACAGGGCAGACACCACAGCTTCTCTGTGAAAGCCTCATAGCATCAAATGGTTTTAGACCAATAAAAATATTCTCAAATCCCCTGTACACAAAACCTAAGGACTTCGCATTCGTAACCTTATTATTGCCGTCGATATTTACTTCTATGGCCATGTCCCCTTCAATCCTGTTTAGTGGATCAATAACTAATTTATGAGTCATTGTGATTCACCTCCATAAATAACCCTCTTACGTGCATCAATCTCTGCCTGAACATCATCAGGAAGCGCTAGGGTCTCCTCATCGAAAGGAACCATAGATACAGGAAATCCAGGATCAGTGCACCCAATACAAGGAGCACCAGATCGAGTACATGAAGACACGCCGTTCCATAGTCTTATGTTACAATCAGAATTTGTGGTCCGACCCTTGCAGCCAAGTTTAGCAGCAAAGCATCCTACTTCTGTATAATTCTTTGCCCATATACCTCTCTCATGGAATTCACAATGCTTACAACCCCTGTGGACTTTTTCTTCAAAATAGTCCTTAGGTCTATTAAATTTATCAAGAAGCACAGGTCTTCCAAGCCTAAATGATTGTAAAGTATTGATGACCCAATCAGGGTGAGTAGGGCAACCGGGAATATTTATCACGGGAAAACCAAGACCTGCAATGTATTCCTCACCAAGGAAACCTCCTTTTGTATATCCATGCCATTGCAAACCAACAGCACCTGATTCATTAGGAGGAGCAGCCGGAACTCCGCCAAATGCAGCGCATGTACCAACAGCAATAGTTAACATTGACTTAGAAGCAAAGTTTCTCACCATGCCTCCGACATCCTGCCCTTCAAAATATTCTCCATATCCTTCTTTTGTCGGTACGGAACCTTCAAAAATAAATATATCAATACGAATTTTGCCTTCCATACAGTCATTAAATAGTCTCTGAGCATCCCGTCCAAATATTGGACTAATAGTCGGATGATAAAGGAGATTAATTTTATTTCTCTCCAGAAACGTCAGAAAGTTTGGTCTTTCTGCATCAATGACCGACATGGAATCTCCATCACACGTCTGGCCTTGCATCCAGATCAAGTTAAGTTCTTCCATAATAACACCTCTTTTCATTAATTTTGTTCAAAATAATTATATCTCATCAAATTCTTTTGCTGCATCCTCTCCCAAAAAAGCAGAAACTCGCTGTTTGCATTTATCAACACAGTCTTCTTCAGTCATAGTATCTACAAGTTGTGCGGTGGCAGGTCCAAAATATTTCGCCATCAGTTCCTTGCACCTCTCTTTTCTACCCATTAAATCACCTCAGGAGTATTATCACTTCATTATAATAATCATAATTGATAATATCTTGATGTTTATTTATATAAACCTTTTCATTATTCCCAACGAAGAACAACAAAAAAATAATAGTCGATGTTTGTTATACATTCCAAAAGACATATTGAACATCTTGTATTAATTTTTTTATTCTCATAATTGTGTATAGATGACTTGAATACACCTTGGCTGTAACAATATACAAATATTTTGTAACTAAAAAGTGACAAAAAGCACAAGGTTTATATACTGCTCTTTCCTCCTCATATATATGTCATATCAATTAAGAAATATACTTAGTAAGGATACAAATTACAGTGTCACTTTGCATAATAATCGTAGAGGCCTCCATATTCATTCTGCAACTGATTGTCAGAGGAGTGAACTCTCCAACTTAACTGACAATGAGATTGTACAATTTGGACTTGAGAGGATGACAGACACTTTAAATCAATTCTATGAAGGGTTTAGGAGAGAACAGGATCATGTACTTTACACATTCAATGAACACATCTCCAAGCCTGGTGACAGATGGAGGTTAAATAGTGAGAATACAAGGCATTTTGATATCAAGACTCCTCGAGGTGTTGATTTTTATGCCCAGGCAAAGATTGAACATGGTGACATATCACGACTCCCTCGCAAAGGCTCATCTGCAGCCCGTAGAGCATATATTGATCCAAATGATGACTTTCCTAAAGCCGTACCAGTAATTTTAAGTGGATCAACTCTGCATCGTAATATTACAGTATACATTGATGTAAAGAAAGGAGTGTTTGACAAAGGAAAGCTTGTTGAAATGTATGATGATCCACATGCCAGCGTATATGAGGTAAGTCAGTTTATACAATTCCTTGACCGTAAGATGAGTTAGAATAGTGTGTGAAGTGTGTAAAATCCAGAAGTGGAGTCTCATTGTTGTCCAAAAAATAATTAAGATCAAAACTTCATTACTCTTGAATTAAGTTACTCTGATTTCAATAATGTCCTTATCCTTAATCTTATGATTCAACTGGTATTTTTGACCATCATATTTGGCTGATGGCCCCCAAACTCGGGCATATCTGAATTTACTAACAAAATCCTTGTGGAGCTTTTCACACATATTCCTAATAGTGGAATGTCTTCGAATAATGAGTGGAACATCCATATCGGCTTTTTGGCCGTATTCTTTGCAAAATACTCTGATGAGATTCATCTTATCAAAAATAAGGTCTTTTAACTCTTCTGTGTTCAGTCCTGTCTTAGCAGATATTAATATGTCTGGATTTATCTCTTTCTTAACCTGTTCCAAATATTCCTTATCAACCATGTCAACCTTGTTAAGAGCTACAAGACCTGGTACATATACTTTGTTATCTTCAATAACATCTATCATCTGATCAACTGTGATATTATTTCTGATAATGATATCAGCATTATTATACCTAAACTCTTTCATGATAGACTTTATAGTCTCTTTTGTGATGTGTTGAAGCTTAACAGTTGAACCTACACTGATGCCTCCTCTTTCTTTTTTTGTAATCTTAACATCTGGACGCCTTGAGTTAAGCCTTAATCCTGAATCATATATCTCTTTCATGATAGCATCATAATGCTCAGGATAATTCACATCGATAATTACGAGAACCATGTCAGCAGATCTCATAACTGACAGAACTTCTTTACCCCTACCCCTGCCCATAGCGGCACCATTTACTATACCTGGTACATCCAGTATCTGAATCTGGGCATGATTATACTTTAGTAGACCAGGGATAACATCCAAAGTAGTAAAAGCATATTCTCCCACTTCTGAATTTGCTCCTGTGAGAGTATTGAGCAACGATGATTTTCCTACAGAAGGAAAACCTACGAGCACCACAGTACCATCCCCTGTTTTTCTAACACTGTAACCTGATGTTGAGCCCGTGCTGCTGGACCGGGATATCTCTCTTTCCTTCAGAGTTGCAATCTTGGCCTTAACAAGCCCAATATGATGTTGTGTTCGTTTATTGTAAGGAGTCTTCTTTAATTCGTCTTCAAGCTCCTTTATCTTATCCATATAGTCAGCCATTTCACGATGTGAGGGAACACTTAATATAAATATTTTGTATAAACGCTACATCTTGAAGATAATAACCAAAAAGTGATACATAGAAAAATATCATAGAAGAATATCCAGATCAGTTGAATATCTACTTAAACAAAGTCCACTGAATGAAGTTTATTGATATCAATGTTAATACTTAAATGTTTGACTCTGATCTGATTTACTGAGATGGCTCATATATGACTTACTCAGACGATCCTGTGAGAAGCAAAATTATGTTATCTATTGTTTATTATCTTTTCACATGAAAAATAAAGGCTGAGTGTCACTTTGAAGTGACACACTTAGGTAGATTTATATAGTATTTATACATATATTTAGCGATGAAGCTCAAATATTTGATTGTTTTGATGTTTTTACTAGCTCTAGTCAGTTTTTTCACTAGACTGCCAGTCATTACAGCAGATGATATTATATTAGGTGCTCATAGAGGAAGCAATTCTACTGAGAATACTCTTGAAGCCATTGAACAGGCAGTGCATAACCCTAAGTATAGTTTTATGGAATTTGATGTCCAGCTTACACGTGATGGTAAGGTAGTTGTATATCATGATTACACTTTACTTCGCCTTCATGGGCAGGCGTCAATAATCTCAAATACAGATTATGATGAATTATGCAAGATGGCTGATGTAGACATTCCACTGCTTGAAGATGTCCTTGATGTGGTTGGGGACGAAAAGCTCATTGTGGATGTCAAGGGCTCATTAAATAATGAAAGAAACCAGTTACTGGTCGATGAGATCGTATCAATATTTGTTGAAAGGGGAATCTCTGACAATCTCATGTTGTCATCCATATTTCCTGAAATAGTAGAGTATTCAAAGAAAGAGCATCCTAATATCAAGACAGGTGTTTCATATATGGTGACTTCTGTCACTTACATACCAAGTGAGAGGCTTGTAGATGAATTCTATTCATACATTGATTATATCAATGCTGATTATATTATGCTTCATGAACAACATCTTAAAAACTATGATCTGATAAAAGACAGGCTTCCAAAGGGAAAGAAACTAATATTCTGGTCCATGTCTGAAGAGATGTACCTTATAGACTTAGATAAAAGTAAATTATGGTAGTGTTGAATTTTCTTCTATTGATGATTTCCGTAATATTTTTTCTTAAGCTTATCAATTTCCCTTTTTCGGAAAATCTTCTGCAGGGCTGGATATAACACAAAACCAAGAACAAGACCAAAAAGATATATCATGATAGACCTATTATCAAGGTAAATGAAAAATTTATCTTTAGGGAAGTAAATATCAAGATTTCCCAATTCAAGAGCATACTCAGCATATATCAAAGCAGATTGAGGATCCGTATTGAGTAGTGATTTTGAATATTCATAATAACTGTAACCTATTACTGGGAATATTCCCTTTTCGATCTGTTTAGATATAAATTTGCCTGCTATATCGATCTTCCTCTCAACAAGATCAGAGACATTGCTTGAATTGACACCTATAACACTTATTATAGCATTTGCAGATGCTTTTGCAATTGAGGCCTTATAAAGGCAACTTTCGTATTCTGTTGATTTAAGATGTCCATAGGCTTCCCTGATATCATCTCTGGCTCCAAATCGTAACGGGAAATATAAGTTGATGTATTCTATCCTTTCTTCAGCCTCGCTGATCTTCCTAATACATGATTCTCTGAGGATTTCACTATTAAACTTAATCTGATTATTGAGCGAACCATGGAATAAACTCCAACAAGAAGCACTATAAAGACGTTCCCTTGCATAAATCAGATAATAGATATTTTCAGGTTTTTGTGGGTCACTGAAATTAACCAACTCAAGGTAGCTCCTTGCTTCATCCAGCCTGTTTGTAGTGATCATCCTTGTCTCTAAATCTGTGATTGTTTTATATTCTAAAGCAAAGAATTCAGCGCTGAATCTGCTGATATTATATTCAATATCCCTATAAAGGTATCTTAACTCCGTAGCAGACAGATTATTTTTCAATTCTTGAACATAGCTGTATTTGATATTTGCCCCAAAACAATATGATGCAGCAGCATAATGCTGAGACTTATTATATGCAAGAGCTGCATTTCTTGTCAGATTATTGGCTTGATCCCTGATAAGAGTCAAATTTTCATCCAGTTCAAGCGTGTTGATTATCTTTGATAGCATTATAGTTCTATTACATAATTTTGTTGCAATTTTTTCCATTACATCAGTATATCCAATGTCTTTGACTATGGGAGCTTCCTTTTGAGGCACTTCACCTGTAAAATAGAATAAGGCTTCCTCGATATCTGCTATCTCGATAACTTCTATATTTGATTCCGAAATATTTAGATTTGAACCTATCGGCACCAGCACTTTTTTGATGCCATTTCTGGATGCCGCATCGACCTTTTCAGGAATGCCCCTTACCATACCAATATAACCGCCTGAATTGACAGTGCCAGTAAGAGCTATCTCATTATTGATCTCATGTCCGCTAAGAAGAGCAGCAGTCAGCACAGTAATGGCAGCACCAGCGCTTGGACCACCAACAATCGGTGCTTCAGCACTGATTGTGTAATGGAAATCATACCTTCGACAGTCCTCATCAAGGATATTACATGCTATCTGCTTAGCAAATCTTGTTGAAATCTGAGTATCCATCTTTGTCATTGGAAATGTATCGATATAAACTCGCCCTGTTCCCTGCGTAATCTTGAGATGGAGAGTAGCTGTACCTCCTGTTGAATTCATACCATCATTCATTACTGTCAGAAGGATAATCTCGCCAGATTGAGCAAATACAGGCAGAACCATTACACACAGAATCAATAATGATAAAAAAACGGATTTATAGTATTTCATTAATCTGGTGAATCAGGTCTGTTTTAAAAAATTATTCCCAACACTCCGGGATATCCATAAATCGCTGAGGAATTATGTCTTTATGAGATAAATTATTTAATCTTACTTTTTTGAATCCTTATCTTCAGAATCGCTCTTAGAATCATCCTTTTTGTCTTTGCCATTTAGAGACTGGATAAATTTGCACTTTGGATAGTCACTGCATCCCATGAATTTGCCATAGATGCTTTTTCTGAGTATAAGATGGCCCTTACCACATTTTGGACATTTTTGCTTCTCCATCTTTTCAACTTCCTCAATAGGCTCATCTTTCTTTGCGGGACAGTCAGGGTTAATACAAACATCCTGGGGACGCCTGCCGCGTGAGATTGAGATCATCGGGACCTTACAAGCCTCACACAGTCTGTCTAAGGATTTTATCGTTCCAGTATTTGGTATATTAAAAGTGGTCTTACATTCAGGATACTGGTTGCATGCTATGAATCTACCAAATTTGCCTCTTTTTATCATAAGAGTGCCATCACAATTTGGACATGGACCAATAGTATTCTTCTCATCATCTGCATTTTTCTTAGCATCAAGAAGCTCTTTACCGATCTCTGATTCATTCTTCTTGAAATCAGAGAGTATATGGTTAAGGACTTCCTTTGAATGTTCAATAACTTCTCCTTCCTTTTCCTTACCATCTTGGATCCCTTGCATACGATCTTCAATTGTTCTAGTCATTTCTTCATCCAAAATCTTAGGGGAGTATTGGTTTAAAGTCTGAACTGTCTTAATGCCTAGTGAAGTAGCTTCAATTGGCTTACCGATAACATAACCTCTCTGAAAGAGAGTATCTACAATCTCACTTCTTGTAGCTTTAGTACCTAAAGATTGCTTTTCAAGAGCACGTACGAGAGAAGCTTCAGTAAATCTCTTTGGAGGAGTAGTCTCTTTGTCCAACTTTTCAATCTTTTTAACATCAACAACATCGTTCTTTTCTAAACTTGGAAGTTCTTCTTCTTTGAAAACAGCATATTTACCATATAACTCATGCCAACCAGGGAATGTAGTAGTAATACCTTTTGCATGAAAAATCTCCTTTTTTATATCAACACTTACCTCGACTGATAATCTCTTAGCTGGTTCACCAAAAACAGCCAAAAACCGTCTGACAATAAGATCATAGAGTTTTGTTTCTCTGTCAGCAATCTCTTTTGGAACAGTACCTGTCGGATATATCGCAGGATGTGCAGGATCATCTTTTTTTCCCTCTGTGGGTTTAAGAACTTTCTTTCCTAACAAAACAGTTGCGCTTTCCTTATACTCTCTTTGCTTGGACAAATCTGCCAAAATTTTCTTGAAGCCTATTGCAGGTGGAAGTTTTTGCGAAGAAGTCCTTGGATAGGAAATAAAACCACCAAGATACAGTGTTTGCGCAAGTTGTAGAGTTACTTTTGGAGAAAACTTTAGATGTCTAAATGCTTCAGTCTGTAGGGTCGTGAGATCGAAAGGGATGGGTGGTAACTGCTTCATCTCTTTCTTTTTAATATCAGAAATGATACCTTTCTTCTCATCCTTAACCTTGTCATATATCTCCGTGGATTTTTTTTGGTCAAAAATCTTGCCTTTACTGTGCTGTGCAACGATTTTTGACTTCTTGACTTTTCCATCAAGCATAATCTCCCAATATTTATCAGGTTTGAAATTAGTAATTTCAAGTTCTCTGTCAACAATAATTTTTAATGCAGGCCCCTGGACACGACCAATACTCATTACCTGGAACCTTCCAGCTTTCTTAATGGAACCCATCAAAGCACGGCTTAAATTGATTCCATATAGCCAATCCAATATATGTCTTGTCTCACCAGCCTTGGCAAGACCCCAGTTGATGGTTTTTGCTTTCTCTTCATAAGATTTGATAAGATCTGGTTTTGTCAGAGTAGAATACTTCATCCTACTTGCATCCTTCTGATTACATATGAATCTAATAACATTCCAGCCTATGACCTCTCCCTCGATGTCATAATCTGTAGCAACAGTAAATTTGTCGGCTTTTTTAGTCAAAGCCTTGATTGCATTAAGATATTGTTTAGTAAAGGCAGAACTTTTATGAACATCTGCAGCAGGTACCCATTCAATATCATACACAGGATACACATAAGTGGAACCTTTTTTCTTTTCTTTAAGAGTAAACAAATGACCTACAGCACAGGCTACAATAATGTCTTTTCCACCGTGCTTGATCTGATAGAATGGAACTTTCTTATTATATGACTCCTTCTTGACCTCTCCCTCTGCAAGTGCAAAGGCAATTTTGTTAGCTGCGGAAGGTTTTTCAGTTATGATTAACTCAGTCATCTCAAAACCTGAGTTAGAATATTATATTTAAGGTTTTGGTTGGAAAGGTAAAGTCAACTAACGTGGGTTTGTGTAAATTCTTCTTTGCAAAAAGGATTCATCGTTGGGTTTCTCCGTCGATGAATTTTGACATAAATCTTGCTTTTTACAAAGAAGAACCATTTAACCCACTTAAGTTGACTTTACCGGTTGGAAAAGATGGAAAAAAAGGAATAAAGAATAAATAATTGGTTTTTTTACTAAAATACCTTTATCGGATCCTTATGATAGGCATCCATAGCTTTATCCTGTCTTGATTTTCCGACATAAGACATGATCCTTTTGTGGAAACAGTCTACTGGATTGATACCTGCTTGGGCAAATAATTCTGGATAAAAACCAGGAAATGTGTTCTCATCAACCACAATATATCTGCCATCATGTTTGGATTTTATCATATCAAACCCAACGACATCCAGAGCTAAAGCTCTTTGGGCTGCAAACGCGATATTTCTTTGCTCATTTGTTGGTACAACAAAGTCAACACATCCACCTATGCCACCTTCATCAAAAACCTTCCAGCCATCAACAAATTTCTCAAGTTGTTTTCTGTAACCGTAAGTCAAAGTATCTCCGATTATTGTAGTGCTTGTCCAATTTGCGGGATCATTTTCATAAAATCTCTCTACAAAAATTGAGTCTCCTCCACCAGAAGCATTTAGCATACCATTACCAATGGTTCTTGTGTAGCCAACAACATCCCTTAGGGTTCCATGATCATCGACTTTTATTATTCCATGTCCAAAAGCACCAAGCCTTGGTTTTATCAGTACAGGACCCCATTCATCCATTAGCTTTGCTATGTGCTCATATGATGATCTATCATTCTTGAAAACTGCATAATCAGCGACTGGTACGCCAGCTCTGTGAAGCGCATGGTGAGCCAGAGCTTTATCTAGACCTGCTCTCATCGCATTTGGATTGCTGATGACATATGTATCATCAACCATAGCATCAAGAACCTCAAGACAGTGTCCTGTTGTTCTTCGATCGATCTCACCATACCAAAAGAAAACATCATAATCATTTAGGCAATTATCACCAAGATATGCCTTGCCACTGACAATAACTGCCTGTCTGAAATCGACACAGTCATCAACTGTGACTCCTGGTTCGTTCCTCACTTTTTCAACTAATTCGTCTCTCACATCGCTTGGAATGGTTCCAGGATTGTCTATCATTGATTTTGGCTTGGAATAATCTCTGCCAGGTACAAACATGCCTACTTTTGTTTTTAACATCATAATCCCTCATATCTTTGATGACCTTTATGATCATCTCTTGTAGTTTCCATATAATGATTCAGTGCATTGTAGACACCTGCTTTTGTAATACTATTTTTCATTACTCTTGATGGATTCATATTTCCTTCATAGCGATCTCTAAGGATATGCAAGAAATCCAGACCAGAACCATCAATTGAACGTTTCGTAATATAAGCAATAGCTTTATCTGTCAAAAAATCAACCAGATCAGACATCTTGATTGTCTTATTATTAAATTTATAATGCCAGGTTACTTCTGCATCCATGCCGTGCTTTATAGCTTCTGAATAATTTTCCTGCAATGCATTTTCAGGAACCAGTTTTTGATTGAAATAATCTCTGGCCGACCCTTTTCCTAGCTCTTCATTTATCTCTTCTTGAAGCTGAAGGAGCGAAAAAACGTAAAAATTGCTAATCAAAGAATCCTCAAAAGCGGTCGGTTGTTTTGAAGCTGCTCTCATTTCGACTCGCCCAAAACCATCAGCACTTAACCTTACAGCTGGCCAATAGGTTGATAAATGGTTATGAAATGATGTAATTGGGTCATTTGGGTCATAACAAAATATTGGTTGGAAGCTTGCAACATCTGATACATAGTCAGATATGTCATTTATGTAAGTACTCCTGAGTCCAATACGGGGTGTGTTACCTACACGTTCAGGATGTTGCAAATAGATTGCAGTTCGTTCATCTGAATTACCTGTCATCTGATTTGAATATATGGCTGAATTTCCAGATAATGCAGAAATGGGTGCTACCAACGCTAAACTGATATTGTATAGAGTTGTCATGTCATGTTCAGACATTGCTGTAATGCTTGTATGTAAACCATTTAGCAGACCAGATGTGTGAATCTTTCCAGCAGATAGAGCATGACCATTCCATAATGTGGCTTGAACTGGTTTTTCCTTGCCTGATGCCATGTATGCAAAAATGAGGTCGCTTCTATGCCTACCAGACAAATATTCTTCGAGTTTTTGACTTGAACCAAATGTTGGAAAAAGACCAAGGGTCGATACTTTTAAACCTTCCTTGTCAGCTTCACCAAATAGTTTTTCTTCTCTTCTGACTACATCTGCCAGACAAACCGACGGTCCGTCAGCTACAGGAAAAGGGTCTGATACAACTTCAACCTGAAAATTCACTGCTTCTGGTACAAGATTTGCCTGTTTGATAACTCTGGATGCATCTGCTGGTTTTAGATTTTTATCCATTAGATGATACTCAGATTCTACTCCGAATCTTTGAATATCAGGTGTGACACTCAAAGTATCTCTCATGTGATCCAGGACATTATTCATGGAACTAGTAAACATCTCATGAGCATATGTTCTTTCTTCTGGACTCAAGGATTGAGTTTGATTTGTGATGTTCTTACCCATACTTAAAGGATATATTCCCTATAATATCAATCCAAACACTTTTTTTAGTTGTAAATTTAGAAAATATTATATATTAAATGTAAATTTTACACCTTTATGGGTAAGTTAACACTTTTTCAAGAGCAGATTGTTGGTTTTTTGTCGATTAATTCTAGAAAGAATCTATCTTCCATAAGAAAGAAATATAATCAAAGCCAGCAATATATCAACCGCACTGCGAACAAATTGATAACAGATGGAGTCATCAAGGATTTCTATACTTTAGTGGATTATTCAAGATTTGATCTTTTGAATTTCAGATTATATATTCGGTTGAATTATCAAGATGAGCAGACATATCTGGAATTTGTGGAATACCTTAAACAGATGCCAGAATCAAGTTACATAGCCAGTATTGGAGGAACATTTGATATTATCTGTACTTTTTTGTGTCCCAATGCATCATATTTTAATAAAACCTTGCTGGGGCTCCTTTCAAATTTTTCTAGACTAATTATGGATTATACAGTACTGACAACAATTGTATTGAGGAGTTTTGCATGGAAAAAGATCACTAAAGATCCTCATGAGATAATTCTTGGTGGTGACAGAGAACCAATTGTATTAAGCGAGATGGACAAAAGAATCGTATCAATATTCTCAAAACATCCTAGGAAAAGTTGTCTTGAAATCTCTAGAGAGATTGGTGTATCTGCGAAAACAGTGATATTAAGGCTAAAAAATTTGCATAGGCAAGAAATAATTCTTGGTTTTCGTCCAGTATTAAATATTCCAAATACTAGAATGAATCTGATGATGGTAAAATATCATAATGCAACAGCTGGTAAACTTAATAATTTTACAAAATACCTAGTATCTCATCCAAATGTACAGTATATAGTGAAGACTATCGGTGAATGGAACATAGAAATCCAATTCTTGACAGATACTGGACAAGAATATAAAACCCTTGAACGAGAGATTAGAATGAAATTCATAGAAATAATACAGGAAGTTAATTCAATTCCAGTATATGAAACTTACAAGATGTCATATTACCCTGGTAACGAGGTAAATTGACTAAACTGTTAAACATGAAAAAACCAATTAATCTTAAAAGACTAAGAACACTTCCAGATAGTTTTATCTATGAGAAAAAACAGCAAAAGTTGATTCATAGGATATATGATCGTTTCAGCATTCGAAATATATTCTTGGTATGGGTATTCACGCTGATAGGATTTGGTCTAGTATATTTCTTTCTTCAGTCAGATACAGCATACCTTAAAATGACTCAAGTAAATACAACACCAACATTCATGGATCATATATATTTCTCATTTATCACAGCTACATCGACTGGGTTTGGTGACGTAATACCAAAAGGATTCTTTAAAACAATAGCAATATTTGAAGTAATAATTGGATTATCCCTTTTTGCGATGGTTACATCTAAACTAGTATCAATTAAACAAGATGCAATATTAGGTGAAATATATGAAATTGCATATTATGAAAAAATCAGCCGACTTAGAAATGCCCTATATCTTTCAAGAGTTGACATCCAAAAAATAAGGAAACAGATAAAAGATGAAGAAATAACAGAAAAAGATCTGACTGAAATATGGATGCCATTAAGCCAGTTGCGAAATACAATAGAAGAAGTGAAAACAACAGTCGCGGCGGATAAATCCTCAGATATTCTAAAAAAAGTGGACGAACTAGATATTGAACTAATTCTCTATAGCGTTAGCTTATCTCTAAAAAGGGTCCTTGGTTTGTTAAATACAATGGGAAACAGAGGAATTGACTGGAAATCGGATTATATAGTTAGAATACTTCAAAACATGCTTTCTGAGTCTAGAGAGATATGCCAATATTATAAAAAAGTGGGATCAACAGAAAAAATACTAAATAATGTTAAAGATATCGAAATAATGGTAAATGATATAACTACCAAGTTTTTCTATGAAATCCTCAAATGACAAAACAAGAATTTCCAATCAAAATTGAACCCGCAGATGCACTCTTGATGCCAAAAGCATTATTTATTGATATGCGTAGCCCTATGGAATTTGGACATTCTACAATACCAGGAGCAATAAACATGCCTATGTTTACAGACGAAGAGAGGGCCACTGTTGGATTGACATACAAACAAAAAGGACAGAAAGAAGCAGTTCTCATTGGTATGGATTATTTTGCACCTAAATTACCTGATTATTTTCGACAAATTCACGAATTAAATAAAAAAAACCGGTTAATTATATTCTGCGCTCGAGGAGGTATGAGATCTGGTTCAATGGCAGAATTATGTAACAGTACAGGCTTTAGAGTACACCAGTTGTCTGGAGGGTATAAAGCGTATCGTAAACACATCAATAGATATTTACATGATTGGAGCACAAAAAAACCTATATTTGTGCTCGATGGTCTGACAGGTACAGGTAAAACTCGTATTTTACAGGACCTAAAAAACAGCCTAGATTTGGAAGGTCTGGCACAGCACAGAAGCTCACTTCTTGGAGCAATAGGGCTAAAACCAGTCACACAGAAAATGTTTGATTCTAGATTATATGATAGGCTTATTGAACTTGAAGATGCAGATTACATAATTATAGAGGGAGAAAGCAGAAAGGTAGGGTTTGTCCAGATGCCAGACTCCCTATATAAGACAATACTGAAAGGTATCCATATTAATGTTACAGCATCTATGGATACTAGGATCAAATTTCTTGTAGAAGACTATACACAAGTCAAGCCTAAAGAAATTGCTGACAGGGTTGCATTGCTGACAAAAAAGCTCTCAAAGCAAGATATAAAAGAAATAAATGCACACATCATGAAGAAAGACTACAAAACTGCATTTCCGATGATCCTTGAAAAATATTACGATCCACTGTACAAGCATACTGTTGATAGAAAAGAATATTCATTTTCAGTTGAACATGAGAATACAGATAAAGCTATTAAGAGTATTGTTTCTTTTATTCGAAAACACATGAAATAGTACAACAGTGAATGGATATCTTCAGATGCAATGCTATAATAACCAATGTTATAATAACCAATGTTAAAATAACCAATGTTAAAAATTAAAATTGGCCCATCTGGCACAACAGGATTGAGCTATGAAGAAGCATTTTCATATCTAAAAGCAAATGGGCTTACTGCCCTGGAAGTGCCTTTTACATATGGCGTACGTATGAAATCTGATCAAGCCAAGGATATTGGGTACCTTGCAAATAAATATGGTATAGGACTTTCAGTTCATGGCCCTTATTATATTAATCTTGCATCACTTGAGTCAGATAAAGTCGAAGCATCGAAGCAAAGAATATTGCATTCATGTGAGATAGCAAATGAATTTTCGACCGTGAACTCTGACCAGGCAGACATCCAACCAGATAAAATTAACATAATATTTCACCCCGGATTTTATATGGGTAGAGATCCAAAAATTGTATATGATTTAATAAGGAAAGAAATTAGTGAACTGATTCAGATAATTGATGAAAAACAATATAACGTAAGGCTCTGCCCTGAAACGACCGGCAAACCTTCTCAATTTGGCTCGCTTGAAGAACTGTCCAGGCTCATCAAGGACACCGACTGTGGAATATGCATAGATTTTGCACATTTATGGGCTAGAAATCAAGGGCAGAAAAATTTTGATACGATCATGCAAAATGTTGCAAATCTGAAACTAGAAAAAATCCATTCTCATTTCTCCGGTATTGAATACGGACCAAAAGGTGAGAAAAAACATATTCCGTTTTCTCCAGACTATCTTAATGAATTTGTTAATTCAATATCCCTATTGTCAGAGAAAACAAAACAAATTACTATTATTTGTGAATCTCCAGAGCCACTGGAAGATGCGATGTTCTTAAAAAACACAATTGTATCCACATAATAATTACTCTAAAATAGCAAAAAATTAAAAGCAATTATCATTCTCAGGGTCTAATGGCGAAAATTCCTCTCTCTTATACCGAAGACTTAAAAATAGTTAGTGTCAAAAATCATGGTCTGGGAATTGAAGAGATTTGTGTGACAAAGAAACTGGACACAAGGCTGTTTGATTATTATAAAAATGCATTTAGGGAAGGTTTTGGTCATGTTGATCTTAGAAGCCGAATTGCAAGACTAGGTAGAGATCTGGAGATTATTGAAGGGCCGGATACCGATGGCTTATGTAAGATTTCATTCACAGCAATCCTATCCCCTTTCATGGACGATTACCTTCTTGGAACGAAAGAGGATAACATATGTTATCAGGGATTTGAGGTTTCAAAATACGTAGCTTTTGATCCAAATATGAGAGTAAGTCTACCAGAACTTAAAGCAAAGATTGAGGAAGGGTCAGTCAAGCTTCCGAAGGGTTCTGTTGTGCTTCCAAATGGTGATATAAAAATTGCTCTTCAATACCAGCATAAAGCTGCCAGGGAAATGCTTATTCCTCATGTTATTTATGATGCACTGCATAAATACTCAAGAGATAAACTGATACTTCTGCAACCCAGGGATAAAGCAACCCCTGATATTAAAGTGCCAGCAGAAGCAGGAGTAATTGCATCAACAACGCTTAGGATTAACAATTACTCTTTAGAAATTTTGATCGACCAAGAAGATGGTGTGAAGCACACAATGGCCCATCACGTTCAACCGCACTCTTGCTCAGAACTAGTCGTAGAATTAAAAGGAAATGGAAAACATCCAGTTAAGCAGACTCATGTTTTAGGACGATTATACAAAAATAGCCTGACTGAGTCATCATCCTACATAAGCCGCCCTAGACAATCCATATCTACAGATGAGATGAAGTGGATAAGAGATAAGAAAAGCCCTGACATCTTTGTTTTTAAGGAAACTCTCAAGGGGCTTGAAATGGACTCAGTCTATATACCTGGAGATCAGGACAGCCTAAAAGAATTCCAGCGAAATGTGATTAAATTCATTACAAGAGGAGAACCCATATATTTTAACAAATTTCCAGCAGAAGAATATGTCAATATTCTTGCTTCACAAGCTAGGCTGGTGCGACCTTTCTCAATATGCTTTCGTGACGCACCCGACATAGGTACTCAGGCATTTGACAGCAGGGATTATGATAATCTAGTAACATTAGCAAATGCAGGTGTTAGGGTCTACTGGGATCACCCTCAGAAAGGCGAGAAACTAGTTTTTTATGAAGAGCCTTTCCTGGCCGAAAATGATGTAAAAAGATATAAGAGAGCAAAATCATCCAATAGTATTGTATCATACTTTGGATCAGCAGAAGTTTGCAGTACTGACCATGAGAAAGCAATCACGTCTGCTCTTGAAGGAATAGCCAAGTTTACGGCTGGTAATGGTGTATTGTATACAGGAGGAGGTCCCAATAAGATGTCTGCAGCAGGTGAGATTGCCCATGATTTGGGAATGTTGGTCCTGACGATGAATCTTGTTAAGCCAAATGTGAAACAATCGTTCTTTGATGGTGGTGTACCTTTTAATGATGAGAGCATCGATAGAAGACAGCCATCAATGATTGGACCAAGTTCAATATACTTGACTGATGAAGGTGGAGTGGGTACAGGATTTGAACTTTATCAAGTACTGACAGCTGCCAAGATTGAACGTTTTTATAAGCCAATTCTGGTAATTGCACATGAGGGCACAATGACGTATAAGCTTGCAAGAGCACTTGATACAGGGATCAATATTGATAAGACAGTTCCTGGCTACATAAATGACAGGCTTCATTTTTGCACTGGATCCCAGGTATATGATGCACTAATGAATCATTTTAGGTTTGCAACTCCTGATCAGGTACTGAAAGTTGGTCGGTGATTAGGAGTAAAACATATTAAAGTCTGAATTAATTTAAACATATGAACAATTCAAAAACACATAAAATTGTCCTGATGGACACAAACTTCTTATTATTACCTGCTCAGTTTGGTGTGGATATATTCTCAGAAATGCAGAGATTACTTTCCAATTATAGTCTAGCAATAGTGGATAAGACCCTTGTTGAACTGGATCGCATAATTGAAAAAGGGACCCAAAACGACAAAACTGCAGCAAAAATTGCCCGAAAAATGCTTACAATGCATGAACATATAACCATCCCGACAGGAGATGGCCATGTCGATGATCTCATCGTTGAATATATTTACAATCAATACCAAAATGGAGTTGACACAGTGTTGGCAACACAAGATCGTGACCTAAGAAGAAGAGCAAAACCTTATTCTGGTCTTATTGCAATGAGACAAAAGAATCACCTGGAAATAATAAAGTGATTTGATTTTTGTGACAATATTTTTGTGACAATATTTATATAATTGTTTGTTCTTAAATCATATTCATGAAATATATCATGGACTGTATATTAGCCATTATGACAATACTGCTCCTTGTTGGTTGTCAGTCATCAGATGATATAACCAATCAATCAGACTGTGTACCAAAATGCATTGAATCTGGTAAAACACCAGGTGATTGTATCAAACAATGTGAGACCCTCCAGAATATTTCTGAAGATCGTCATGGAGAATCCAATAAACCTACTCAAATTAAAGAGTCACAGGATGCCTTGGGCAATGATCAAACCCAGCAAAAATGTGGCGATGGTGTATGTGATCAAATTGAAAAAGCAAACAATGTATGCCCTAAGGATTGTTCAGGAGAACTGCCTGGCA
Organism: Candidatus Woesearchaeota archaeon; assembly: GCA_021734865.1. Classification (GTDB taxonomy): domain Archaea; phylum Nanobdellota; class Nanobdellia; order Woesearchaeales; family JAIPIC01; genus JAIPIC01. Next base: position 49,138 of record JAIPIC010000003.1, read on the forward strand.
CCGAACAACAAAATGAAAACCAGCCAAATGCTAATCAGCCTGGAATCAACCCCAAAGAAAAAGATACTTCAGGAAATATACAACCAGGAGTTGACCAATCAGGAGTTCAGTATCCTAGTGATAAACCAGATATTGAAACAGATTATGATTTTCCAGATATTCAGTACACAAATGATGGCCTATTTGCATTTTCACTTGGCACCGACCCTGCTGATGAAGAGAAAAATATGGATGTAGCGTCTGAACTTGATGCTGATTGGGTCAGAATTTCTGGACCGACAGGCTTGGTTTGGGGTCATGTAGAGAAAGAAAAAGGAATCTATGACTGGACACAGATTGATCCCTATGTCTCAATCCCTTATTCAAAGGGACTAAAAGTACTGATGACAGTTCTTGTAGTGAATGAATACTATGGTGTTGAGTATGGCTATAAACCAACAGATATGGAAGCATATAAAAAATTCATCCAGGCAGCAGCAGAAAGATATGATGGTGATGGAATAAATGATGCACCAGGAAGTCCAGTAGTCAGTGTCTGGCAGATAGGAAACGAATGTGATCTAAATGGATGTGCAGGTGGTCTTGCTGACTATGCTGAAATACTTAAAGCATCATTTGAAGCAATAAAACTCGCTAATGAAGATATAAAGGTAGCAATTAGTGGAATCTCTGGTCCTCCAGGATTACAGGACTATTCACAATTATTGGATTCAATGGATTCACAATATTTTGATATATTTGATATACATTGGCATTCAAGTCAAGGTGGAAATTACCTAACTCATCCTATTCACCCAAATAAGGACGATGATTTCACAGACTACATTGCAGGAACTATTAATCTGCTAAAAAAACACAATTTTAAGATTTCTGATATTTGGATTACAGAAATGTCAACAAGCGACAGATCTCCTACCACACAGACAGAGGAGATTCAAGCCATAGACTTGGTTAAGCGATATGTCTATTCTGCTTCAAAAGGCATTGATGCCATATTCTGGGGATCATTGTATGATCAGCCATGGAAGAATTCAGACACCAATTATTTTGCCACTATTGGCTTGATAGGACCAGATGGCAATCAGAAAATGGCATATGATTCATATAGGATAATGGTTGAAAACCTAAAAGGAACAAAGTCAGTTAAGACAGTCTATGAGGGAGATGTGAACATCTATCAAATAGATACTGAAAAGGGCTATGTCTGGGTCGTATGGGCAGATTCTTCACCACAGGAGACAGATTTATCATTAAATGATCTTACAGGTGAGATAACCATCATTAATTCAATAACTGGTGAAGAGACACAAAATAACCTTTCTGGGAGTTTCTTATCTCTTACATTAGGCGAGGAACCGGTCTATATTTTTCAGTAATACATATTATCAATAATACATGTGATGTAATTGGCTGGGGTCAAGCAGTATTTCAGACTACAACTCCACAACATGGTGCATCTTGTTATAGTTGCGTGCCAAATAATAATTAGAAAACACTTAAAAATTAAGATGCATTTGCGATTACACTGGCCATTATGGATACTGAAATCAGTGGAGTTTATACCAAAACCTTTTTAAATGAACTTAATCTCCGTTGTTTGATTAGTATATAACTGGTCTTACTCTTGGGGAGGTTAGAATGTTTTACAAAGTAAAAGTCAATGATCATATCAGAGTCGAACCAAAGCTGTTCGGACTTAAAGTAGAAGAATCTGTCACAAAAAAAATCAAAGAGAAGTATGAAGGTTACATCTCACAAGATCTTGGAATAGTAGTTGATTTAATCGACTTACTGAAGATCAAAGAGGGGACCATTATACCCGGTGATGGAGCATCATATTTTGAAACTGAGTTTGAGCTTCTAACTTATGAACCTGAACTTCAGGAAGTGACTTTAGGAAGAGTCAAGGATGTATCTGATTTTGGTGTATTCATGACAATCGGACCTATTGAGGGTATGATACACATCTCACAAACAATGGATGACTTTGTATCTTTTAGCAAGGATAAGGTGCTTGCAGGGAAAGAATCAAAGAGAGTTCTGAAGGTTGGAGACAAGTGCAAAGCGAGAATAATCGCTGTGAGCTACAAGGATATATCAAACCCAAAGATTGGACTAACTATGAGACAGCAAGGCCTTGGTAAGCTTGAATGGCTTGAAGAGGCAGAAACAAAGGTTAAGAAATAAAATGGCAAAGAAAAAAGTGTGCAAGGACTGTAAATCTTTCGTTGAAGGAGGCGAATGCCCTGTATGCAAATCCCACAATCTGACAGAAAGCTGGCAGGGAAGGATAACTATAATTGACGCGGAGAATTCTGAGATCGCCAAGAGATTAGAAGTAAAGAAATCCGGCGAGTATGCAATCAAGGTGAGATAAATGGATTTTAAAGTAATATCAGAAAAAGATAATTCCATGCTAAATCGGAAAGAATTGATAGCTGAGATAATCTTTGATGCAAAAACACCATCAAGAGCACAGCTTGTTGATAAAGTGGCTGAAGCAGTTAAGGCTGACCGTAAGCTGATAATCGTTAAGAAGATTGACATGAAATTTGGTCAGAGAAAAGCGACTATTACAATCAGAATATATAAAAATAAAGAATTGCTTGACAGATATGAGGATAATATCAGGGCAGTTTCTGAGGAAAAAGCAGCTTCTGAGGACAAAACTTCTGAAGATAAAAATCCAGAATCGACTGCTGAAAAATCAGCTGAACCTGAAACTCCTTCTGAAGAGTCAAAAGAAACAGCAAAGAAAGCTGAGTGATTACAATGGCTAAGAAAAAAGAAAGAAAAAACAAGACTCCAAGCAAAAGATATGCACTCTATGAGAAGAAGGGCGATGTTCTTGAAAGAAAGAATACGTTCTGCCCAAAATGTGGTGCTGGATATTTCATGGCCCGACATAAAGACCGACTTACTTGTGGGAAGTGCGGTTATATGGAGAAGAACTGAGAAGTTCAGCTTTGTTGCTGTCTGCCAGAAAATCCTCTCTTTTTATTTCTTTTGTGATGTAATAAACATCCTTTTTTTCTACTAAAAATCTTTTCTCGATTTTCTCACAGAAATCTTCAAGTTCCAGAATGTCTCGAAAAATTCCTTCGAGCATATAATCATAGCCATTATTGATTCTTAGCACGCTATTAATCTGAAAACATTTATTAAAAAAGTCTCCTGCTGCATCTCTATCTTCAAACTTGACCTTAATTAGTATATGGACTCTTACATGAAACCCAAGAGCGCTGAAGTCAAGTAGGCAGGTATGCTTACGGATCACATTGCCTTCCTGTTCCTTTATTTTTTCAAATATGGTCGATACAGGGATTTGGGTCTTTCTCGACATGCTTGAAAGTTTCTCCCTTGCATTTTTCCTTAATCTGCTTAAAATGAGCAGTTCTTTGTCTGATACCATTTGAAAACCTCTAAAGCACATCCATTTATTGAACTTGCATGTGTGTTTTATGAGTTTATTTTACATTTTACGAGATTTTGGGATTTTTTTGAATTTATTTATCACCCTTAAGTTACTAAAAGTAAACGCTAACATATTTATATAACTTCCTTATATAGTATATATTAATATCCAATTGTTATATAACATGGTAGGAAAAACCTTCAGGAGAAAGCTGGTCAGACAGGGTAGGAATGCGTTAACTATAACTCTTCCATCGGAGTGGACAAAGCAGAATAAGCTCTCGCAGGGCTGCGAGGTGGAGCTTACATTATCTGATGTTGGACTGACAATTGGTACATTTCAACCAGAAAAAAATGAGATTGCAGTAACATTGAGTACAGACAATGAGAAATACATATCTCATGTTATTAGGAATATGTATTACATCGGATATACAAGAATAAGCCTGACCTTAAGAAAAAAATCGATCAATGCGATAAGCAAGGTTGTTAGCAGATGCATGGGATACGAAATTGTTGAACAAAGTAACTCCCACTGCATAATTTCTATGGTATCATCACCTAAAGAGTACGCAACAGTTGAAAAAAGGCTCTTCACACTCATGCAAAGCTTTCTCAGAATCGTTTCTGACGACATGAATAAACGGGATTTAGACATACAAAAAACAAGCGATATTGTTCACAATATTATCAGATATGCCAGCTATTGCAGACGGTTGGCATCTGATTCAGGTTCATGTGGTAAGAAGGAATCTGTCTTGAGGAATATCATTTACTTAAGAATATCACATATTGCGGGAAATGTAAAGTACCTGATAGAAAACATGACTAAGAGTGACGGAACCGAAAGGAAAAAAACATTAGACCGTACAACTGAAATCTTTGACATGATCACATCAGGATTTGACCAAGTATACAAAGGTTTTTTCAATCATGATCCTAAAGCCATAGAATCAATGTATGATATAACAGAAAGATGCTTTGATCAACTTGGGAGAAAAACTAGCTATTATCTAAGAGATATTGTCAGATCACTTGAAGGCGTTGGAGCAGTAGTCTATGTTTATGCACTTCAGAAAACATCTGCAGGAAAGTAAATTGTCCTTACTACCAGATATATAAAAAATAATATTATCAGGATTAATCCATGATTCTTATTTATCCTTGAAAATTTATAGAACAATCCCAACAATATCAATGCAGTAAAAATCTTGAATGGCAAATCATAGACTAATATTACAGCAGGAACGCTATAGCTGGATATAAATGCTCCAATCCCAAGGCAGAGCATTGGATTTGTTATTGAAAATCTCGCTTGCGAGGGTTTCATTGGGATTCACATACCCCGCACTTTAGTGCGAGATTTTCAATACAGAGAAATGCATATGCATTTCTTGTACAAAAAATGTACCATTTTTCCGTACTGATAATTGCGATTATCAGTTCCAAAAACTGCTCACACGAGTCCATACTCGTATGTGCAGTTTTCTGTTACCAAAAATTGCCTATGGATT
>JAIPIC010000066.1 GCA_021734865.1 Candidatus Woesearchaeota archaeon
CAAAATGGAGTTTCAGCCACAGAGATGGGCATTAGACCATTTTGTAAAATTATACAATGAAGAAAGATTACATCAAGGAATAGGATACAAAGTACCACTTGAAAGATACAAGAGTGCAAACAATTCGGTTTAGTTCAATACGTGGGTAAAGTCAACTTAAGTGGGTTAAATGGTTCTTCTTTGTAAAAAGCAAAATTTACGTCCAAATTCATCGACGGAGAAACACAACGATGAATCCTTTTTGCAAAGAAGAATTTACTGTAAATAGAGTAATTTACAGTCCCAAAATCTGCTTTGCATATATTTGTTACCCAAACCCACGTTAGTTGACTTACCTTATACGTGCGAAGAATTAAAAAAATACAGACGAATAAGATATATTATTGCAATCTTTATTTGTACATGAAATTATCCTTGCTGATTTAATTAGTATAATCTAGCAACATGTGGAATTTAAACACGAAAGATTTTTATTACAATATTATCTTGGATATTTAATGAAAAATTATATTTTGAGACGATATATCTCAATCGCAATCATTTTATGTATATTTCTATCTGGAATATTGGGTCTAATTTATGTTAACAAACTTAAAACAGCACACAATCCTGAGAGTATCCGTGATACTAAGTTTGCTGGAACTTGGTATCCTTCCGACAATAGGACATGTATTGAAGAGATTGACAGATTGATCTCAGAAATAAAACCGCAGTATATCAAAGATTTGCGAGCAGTCATTGTCCCGCATGCAGCCTGGAGATGGTCAGGAAAAGTAGCAGCTGGTGCTTATGCCGAAATCAATGATGATTTTGATCGTGTTATACTTATAGGACCTTCTCACAAATCAATGTACTCTGGTGCATCTCTACCAAATTATACTTACTTTTCGACTCCTATGGGCAAGATTAGGGTTAGCGATGCTATATCCAGCCTTTCACTGAATGCATTGTTTGACATTTCTTCTGTGCATGATAATGAGCACAGCCTCGAGGTACAACTACCCTTCCTTCAGAAGAGACTTTCAAAATTTGAAATATTACCAATCATCATCGGACCTTTGACAGGCCAGGATGAGTTAAAAATAATCGCCAAAGCCCTTGTTCCATACGTCACATCCAGAACCCTTATCGTTGTGAGTTCAGACTTAACTCATTATGGTCCTGATTACCAATATACTCCGTTTAAAGATGTTTCAGGTGATGTGTATAATGAGACAAATACATATATTGCTAACAAACTGCTCGTTCTGGATTCGAGGGCTGTAGAGTTCATTGTCAATATGGATCCAGAAGGTTTTATGGATTTCTGCGATAATACTGGTGTGACCATCTGCGGAAAAAAACCTATAGACGTTCTGCTAAATATATTGGACAGCCTTTCCCATCATGGCAACGAATACAAAATCATACCGATGTATTATGATACTTCAGGCCGGACGTCAGGAGATTACACAAATTCTGTCAGCTATGCATCGATAGCGATCTCAGAGATTAAGTTAGTTAATGATAGTACAGGTACTGAGAATACTAATAATATAAACAATAATAATAATACAAACTACAATAATAATAATGATAATACAAACGCCGGAACAGAGGGAATTGAGACTCCTCTCACAAATGACGAACAAAAGCTGCTGCTGAGCCTGGCAAGGTCTGCATTGGAACAACATCTTGTTGCAGGAACTCAACCTGATGTCGATGTTCGATTCCTAAGTGAATCGCTCAAGACCGTTCAAGGTTGTTTTACAACCCTAAATACGCCAGATATATCAGGTAAGGAAAAACTGAGGGGGTGCATAGGCCACATCTTGCCGCAGGAGGAATTGTACAAATGTGTGATGGACAATGCAGTCAATGCAGGAGTCAATGACAATCGTTTTGAGCCAGTCACTTATGATGAGGTCAAAAGACTAAATATTGAAATCTCAGTATTAAGTGTCCCGGAAAAATTAGTTTATGATGGACCAGAAGATTTGCTGACCAAACTGCATCCTAATATTGATGGAGTAGTCATAAAAAAAGGGTTGAAATCAGCAACATATCTACCGCAAGTATGGAAACAACTTCCCGACAAGCAGAAATTCCTTGATTCTCTATGCATTAAAGCAGGCCTTGCAGGAGGTTGCTGGAAAGAAAACATCGAAGTCCAGACTTATCGAGCATTTGTGTTTTCTGAGTCAGAGCAATAGTTTTATAAAAAAACAATTCTTACTTTATTATATGAGAATACTAGTCACAGGAGGAACTGGCTTTATTGGTTCAAATATCGCAATGGAACTCCAAAGACAGGGTCATGAAGTAATAATTACAGGGAATGCGACTGAACAAGCTCTTCCTGATTTTAAAGGCAAGATTCTCGAACCGTCCCTTATCGGCATTGATTGGGATGCAATTGGCAAGGTTGATGTTTTGTACCATCAAGCAGCTAACAATGTCACTACATATATGGACGAGCAAGAAATGATGTTGGCAAATGTAAAGGCCGTAAAAGCATTATTTGAATACGTGATCTCAAACGGCTGCAGAAGAATCGTGTATGCCTCAAGTACAGCTATCTATGGTGATGCTCCAGCACCATATACCGAAGATATTAAACCTAATCCTCTCAATCCATATGCTGTATCAAAGCTTGAGCTGGACAAATATACTAAGCAGTTAGTACAGAATAGGCCAGATGTCACTATAGTTGGTCTGAGATATTGTAATGTTTATGGACCTGGGGAAAACCATAAAGGTAAGAGAGCAAGTATGATATATCAGCTTGCACAACAGATGAAGACTGGCAATCCGCGCTTATTTAAATCTGGAGAACAAAAAAGGGATTATATCTATGTAAAAGATGTAGTTAAGGCAAACATTCTGGCTTCACAAGCAAAAAAGAGCTGCGTTGTCAATTGTGGCTATGGAGCAGCAACAACGTTCAATGAGATAGTTAGGATATTAAATGAAGTTCTTGGCACAGACAGAAAGATCGAATATATTGACAACCCATATGAAGATCGTTATCAGAATCACACCGAATGCGATATGAGTCTGGCAAAAGAGATGACAGGTTTTGTTCCTGAATTTGATATTGAAAAGGGAATAAAAGATTATTACGAGACAGGTTATCTGACAAAGTAATTTGACATAAATTTTAGAATAATATTTCGATAGTTATTATAATAATACTTCAACAATTTATATTTCATATATTATTTCCGTACTTTATCTTATTGATCGCTTTTGTTATCTCATCATCCTCTTTTTTCATCTCGTCGAGATTTATGATGAGGGGCTCTCTCTCTGGACTAGGATTTAGAATAAATGTTTCACTTTTGATCATTGAATGCATCTCATCGATATGCGATTTGTCAGAAATTGGGTTTCCGAGAATCTCAATTCCATCATCCTGAAACCTGGGTAGGACATGAATTCTGGTCTTTCCTGTATCATTATCATTGGATTTTCCGGACTGAAGGATGATGTTTGAACCATGTGCTCCCATCCCTTCAAATATTGCTGTGGCGCAATAAGAACCGACGTAGAAGAGATGTGATGCTTGTTCTTCTGATAATTCATGGAATGCATCTGTTTCAATTATCATGTGGCCATTCACAACTGGATTTTCAGCCAGTTTACATGTTACGATGGAATCTTGATATACTGCATCACTCGACTGGACAACACCATAATTGACTCCTGTTCTGCTAAAATGATTTTGCATCATGATTGGAATATTATTAATCATAAGTTGTTTTGTTTTTTCATCATGAGAACTATTGCCTGAATAATCATATATATCATGACCGTCACCGCATTCTCGAGGGAGAAGATGAACCAAAAAATGTGGGGCTTTCTGGCCTGCAACTCCTCCATTAGCAACCACTATATTTACGCCAGTTGTAATAGTCGCCTTATTGACTGCTTTTACGAGTTTTGGCATTAACCCAAACATATGCGCAAATGTTTGCGGGGGGACATATGGCATTATCGGGTAATGCTCTTTTGGTAGTACTAAAACATGACCTTTACATGCCGGATTAATATCTAGCAGAGCGACTATCTCCTCGTCTTCATAAACCTTCTTTCCCTCCTGCTCACCACTGATAATCTTGCAGAAAATACAGTTTTTCTTCTGCTCATCCAGCTGAGCCTGGATTTCTGGTGTAATTTCAACCATACTGAGGGAGAAAGAGACTTCCCTTTATAAATATTCTGTTTGTTGTCACCCTAAGGGGACAAAAGAAGATTCTTTGGTGGGGGTAGGCAGGGGTAAACCCACCAAAGAATACAATTTTAGAATTTAGTCTTTTGCAACACCACAATAGATATCCATTTCTGAATCGGGGTTTTCAGGCTTGTAGCGTTCATCGTAGAGCTCAAACCAGGTTCCAGTTTCCTTAATACCTTTTTGTTTAAGTTCCTCCATAATCTTACAATAAGATTGTCCTATCTCCATTACGTCACCTGTATGCATCCAAAGAGCATATCTGCCCTCAGGAACAGTTGCTTTTTCCATTCCTTTTGGGATTTGATCGTCAGAAAAATTACTGGAATTAATCTCAACTCCAGCAATGTATCGAAAACTGCACTCTTTTTCATCTTTTGTTATGCATAATCCATACTGAGTCATCTCATTCTCCTGATTCTTGATTTCAGAGCACCTCTTCATAAATTCAGCCCATAATTCAGGTAGAACCTTGGGACATTCCTGTACTGTTGAATCGATTCCCATTCCAACAATTGTAAACGCTTTCTTTTCTATAAATTCCATCTTATCACCGCTTTGTTTATGTCAGGATTAAGAATTAATGAGTTTATTAAAGGCATGGTAGATTGTCCAGTGTTAAATCTCATACTTAGAAAAGCCTGACGAGCGCAGTATCTCCCTATCTTTGGTTATTATTAGGGCCTCTGTATTATCAAGGCTTTCTATAAGATCAAGTCCGGAAGTACCCATCACAAAGACGCTTGTTGCAAGCGCATCTGCATCGACCGCAGTCTTTGAGATGACAGTTACACTTATCAGGTCTGTGGCTGATTTTCCAGTTCTTGGGTCCATAATGTGATGGGCTTCAAAAGAAGGATCATAGTATCGTTCATAATCTCCACTGGTTGCAACAGCAACATTCTCTGCTTTGATCAATGAGATGTAATCAGTTTCATCCCTGGGGTTCTGTAGGACTATTGTCCAGGGGTTGCCGTTGCTGCCATAAGCTCTGATATCACCGCCAGCATTGACAAAACCATCTTCTATTCCCTTGGATTTGAGTACAGCTACTGCTCGGTCTATAGCATAACCCTTTGCGATTCCTCCAAGCGTGATTGACATATTTTCCTCAAGAGTGACCTCAAATTCAGATACTATCACATTATTGAAATTGACAAGGTCTTTTGTGTCCTTGATCTCACAATCCGTTGGGGGACGCTGCTCTTCCCTATAGGTTCTGCTGTAAAGGTCAAGGAGGGGTTGTACTGTTGGGTCAAATCCTCCCTGGCTGACTTGATTGTAGAATTCTGATTTTTTTAATACAATAAGAAAATCTGATGAAGGATTGTCAATTTTCTTGTTTTTGTTCAACTTAAACACTTCAGAGGTGTTTATATAATTGCTAAGTAGCGCTTCGACGCGGCCGATCTCCGAAAACGCAGCATCTGCTGCATTGACTGCATTATCTGCATTTCCTACTGCTTTGATCGTTACAGTTGTACCCATCTGTGTTCGGGTCTGTTCTATAGTCGTGCAACCCACTAAGCAGCCTGTTAACAAAAGGATTAACAGCAGAAACATAGTTGATCTCATTGTCTTTTGAATTTAACCATTATTATTAATGATTTTGGTTGGTTAACGCCCGACCCAAAACATATAAATATTCAAGTTGCAAATCATCCTATATGAAAAGAGGGGTTCATCCATTAACTAATAAGATTACCGAGGGTTCTGAGATTAGGGATATAAAGATTCCTGACAAACTTTACATATATATGAGTCAGCATATTGGCGCTGAATGTAAGCCGCTGGTCAAAAAGGGTGAGAAGGTTGAAAGGTTCCAGAAAATAGGTGAATCTGATCAATATGTTTCAACTCCACTGCATTCTCCTGTTGATGGTACCGTCGAGGATATTATCAAGCATGAACATCCTGTGGGCCATGAATGTGACTGTATTGTCATTAGACCTGACAAAAAGAAATATGAAGAACCGACTACAAATGATGCGGTCAAGTATAATGGCAAAGATGCCTTAAATATAATAAGGGATATGGGCATTGTTGGTCTTGGAGGTGCCATGTTTCCAACACATGTTAAATTATCTCCACCTGAAGGAAAGAAGATAGACACAATTATCATAAACGGTGCTGAATGTGAGCCTTATCTTACTGCTGACAGCCAACTTATGATAGAACATGCTAAAGAGATTGTAAAAGGGATTGAGATCATCCATGACATAATCGATGCACAGGTTATTATTGGTATTGAGGATAATAAGAAAAAATCAATAAAAGCCCTGCAAGAAGCAGTTTCTGAACATGATTATCTTATCAAGGCTTTACCAGTCAAATATCCACAGGGTGCTGAAAAAGCTCTCATAAAATCTCTTACTGGCAGGATCGTTCCAGCAGGCGGCCTTCCGATGGATATTGGTGTAGTAGTATGTAATGTAGGTACAGTGTTTTCCATTTATGAAGCAATCTACAAACAAAAACCAATCGTCGAAAGAGTTGTGACTGTCACTGGTGATGTTAAAAAGCCAGGTAATTTCAGGACCATGCTTGGAACCACCTTTAACCACCTTGTCAAGGCTGCCGGAGGATATGCTGGTAAGCCAAATGTGGTAATGTGTGGTGGTCCGATGATGGGTATCGCACAAAAAACGGACGCTGTCGGTTTGATCAAAGGGAACAATGGCATCCTGGTCTTCAATGAGGACAGAAAATTTCCAGATTCAACTGATTGCATAAGATGCGGAAAATGCATTGATGTTTGTCCTATGAATCTGGTTCCGAAAATTATCGCAACATATTCAAAAAACAAGAAATTTGATCTTGCCGCTGACAATCATGCAATGGATTGTTTTGAATGTGGATGCTGCAATTATGCTTGTCCATCCAAGATAGATATTCTTGGTCTGATTAAGCAGTCAAAAGCTGAGATCCGGAGGAAAAAAGATGAAAAATAACCTCCAGGTTAGGAATGCTCCACATGTCACAAGTGGATGGACCAGTCAGAAGATTATGAGACTTGTCTTCTTTGCGCTTCTACCAGCAGCGATCTCAGGCATTTATCATTTTGGACTTAGTGCAGTTGGCATAATTTTAACCTGCCTTGCTGCATCTTGGATTACTGATGTTGTACTACAAAAGGTAACAAATTCAACACATGGTTGGTTCAACTGGTCAAGTCTAGTAACAGGTATGCTATTTGCACTCGTACTGCCACCTACTGTCCCTCCGTGGGTGGCTATCATAGGATCAGTATTTGCCATAAGCATCGGCAAGTATGCTTTCGGCAAAGGCAATAATATTTTCAATCCTGCTCTTATTGCGCGCACATTTGTTGCGGTCTCATTTCCTGCTTTCCTTGCAAAATGGATCACTCCTGATGGTGTTACAAGTGCTACCCCCCTCACTTTGATGAAGCTTGAGGGATATAGTGCAGTCACTCAGCAATATGGCAGTACCCTCTATAATGTCCTGCTTTCAGGTGATATTGGAGGATGTATAGGTGAAACCTCAGCAATTGCTATATTGCTTGGCGCTGCCATCCTTTTTATCTTTGGGGTTATCGAGTGGAGGATACCTACTTTCTATCTTGTAACAGTTGCAGTGTTCTCTGCCATGGTCGGAAGGGACGTGATATTTGACTTACTTGCTGGTGGTCTCATGCTTGGTGCATTTTTCATGGCTACTGATTATGTGACATCACCAATTACTTACAAAGGTAAGATTATATTTGCCATGGGTTGTGGTCTCCTAACGATGCTGTTTAGGGTATATTCAAACCTTCCTGAAGGCGTCAGCTATGCAATATTACTGATGAATGCTGCTGCTCCGCTTATTGAAAGATATACTAAACCAAGACCGTTCGGTTGGAAACCGGATAAAAAAGTTATAAAAACATAAAAGTCAAGCTTAGTAATATGAATGAACTTGCAAAGATGATGATTGTGCTGGGCACGATACTAGTAGTTTCGATAGCTACGCTCACATACGTCAATCAGTTCACACAACCGATGATTAAAGAAAATATGCAGGATAAAGCCCTGGCTGGTCTTAAAACAGTTTTCCCAGAAGCTGACAATTTCGTCCAGTCAGCTGACAAAGTGCATACTGCATACAGCAACGGAGAAATTATCGGTTATGTTGTGGAGACATCAGAATATGGATATTCTTCAGACATCCGCCTTCTCGTTGGAATCAAGCCTGACAACACACTCAAGAGTGTATTTGTTCTTGAGCAGCAGGAGACTCCTGGTCTAGGTTCTAGAATAGTCGAAGACAATTTCATAAGGCAGTTTGATGGTCAAAATAAGGGTCTTAAGCTTAGTAAAGACGGTGGAACCATTGATGGTATAACCAGTGCGACCATATCATCTGAAGCTGTTCTCAGGGCTGTGGAAAAAGCGCATGAGATCTTAGGTGAATAATCATGGAAAAGAAAGACATATTATTAGGAGGGATCCTTCAGAGGAATCCAGTCTTCACGATGATGCTTGGATTATGTCCGGTTCTTGCAGTGACCACATCGCTTGAGAATGGACTTGGCATGGGTTTATCTGCGATGTTTGTGCTTATGTTCTCAAATCCAATAATATCCTCACTTAGAAATGTTATTCCAGACAGAATCAGAATCCCTTCTTTCATCGTCATCATTGCAACTTTTGTCACAATAGTCTCTCTGCTAATGCAGGCGTATCTTCCGGCATTAAATGACAGGTTAGGAATATATGTTCCTTTGATCGTCGTCAACTGCATCATATTAGGTAGAGCTGAAGTGTTTGCCAGAAGGAACAGCATCTTTGATTCGTTGCTGGATGCTGTAGGCATGGGAATAGGTTTCACGCTGGCCCTAATAGTGATAGGTTCTGTGCGTGAACTTCTTGGAAGTGGTTCAATCGCATTCTGGGGTTATACACTATCTGCACCTATTGAAGGTGCAATTGTCATGATCCTTCCAGCAGGTGCACTAATGACCATAGGGTTGATAATCGCCTTAAGGAATTACATAAGAATGGCCAAAGCAACCAGCGGGGCGGGACAAAAATGAACGAATACCTTGCTATAATAATAGGAGCGATTTTCGTAAACAATTTTGTGCTGCACAGATTTCTTGGGATGTGCCCTTTCATTGGAGTGTCTAAGACAACCAGACCTGCAATCGGCATGGGTGTTGCTGTTACGTTGGTGATGACCTTGGTATCAATGATAACGTGGCCATTGTATCATTATGTTCTACTCCCATTTGGATTGGAATATATGCATCTAGTGATATTCATATTGATAATCGCTTCGTTCGTCCAGATATTGGAGATATTTATAAAGAAACATCTGCCGACGCTATTTGATGCGCTTGGCATATATCTACCGCTCATTACGACAAACTGTGCCATCCTTGGTGTTGCGCTGATAAACATAACAGCAGGATATAGTTATCTGCACAGCATCATATTCGGTATGAGTGCAGGACTGGGTTTCATGCTGGCTTTGTTGTTGATGTCTGCTATTAGAGAAAGACTTGATCTTGGACCTGTACCAAAACCTTTCAAAGGTCCGGCTATCGCTTTTATCACTGCAGCCATGATGTCCATGGCTTTTATGGTCTTTAGCAATATAAAACTTTAAATTCAACAGGTTGTTCTTTTCAATTCACACGGTAGTAGTCTAGTGGTAGGACAGGGCCCTCCCAATCTGAGAAGAGTAAGGCTCTAACCCGGGTTCAAATCCCGGCTGCCGTATCCAGTGGACTTTTTATCTTAGAAATGTCTTTTTTTGATATTTTAGTATAAACCATCGTTGTTGATACATCGCTATGTCCAAGAAGTCTTTGGATGTAGCTGATATCTATGCCGTCTTCAAGAAGATGTGTAGCAAATGAATGCCGCAGCATATGGGGCGTAAGTCTGATGCCGGCTTTATTACCTGCTTCTTTTAATATGACCTGAACAGTCTTCTTTGAATATTTGCCATTCTTTCCTTCAAATACATACGGTGTCATAAATTCTGTGATGCTGTAATATTTCAACAGGTCGAGATAGAGTGATTTTGAGATAATCGTAATCCTGTCTTTTTTTCCTTTTCCAGCCCGGACATTGATAATATTATAATTGAAATCGATGTCTGAGCGCTTCAGGTTTATTGCTTCGCTAAGTCTTATCCCTGAAGAGTACAGCAGTTTGATAAGGATGCGGTGTTTTAGGTTATCTGTGTCATCAATGATTTTTTTGATCATTCCTTTGGAAACTACCATTGGCAATTGTTTAGGTCTCTTCTTGTTTGGGACCTCTTCTGATGTAAACGGCATCTGTATTACATGGGCAAAGAAAAACCTTAATGCAGCATAATGCAGACGGGTCGAGTTGACAGACAAATCAAGGGATAACAGATACGACCTAACAGCTTGATTTGAGAGATTAAGCGAAGTCTTATTACAAAATGCAAGGAATCTGTTAATACAATAAGTGTATGCTTTAATCGTCTCCCTCGAATATCCTCTAAGTGTACATTCATCCTTAATCTTATTGGTATAATCCATACAGGAAATGCAAAACACTTTCTTTAAAAGTTCTGCCCACAAATGTCCAGAGGATTTGCAAAACAAATATATTAACATCTATTAAGCACAACCCAATATACTGCACTTAATAGATGTATATCGGCAATTAAGTCTAATTAATAGGATTATTTTAGTAAAATATTTTGACTTTTCCGACTGAAAAAAAGTATAATCAAAATGGGAAATAATGAGACTTAACTTCTCCGTTCCTCACT
>JAIPIC010000067.1 GCA_021734865.1 Candidatus Woesearchaeota archaeon
ATATGCAAAGCAGATTTTGGGACTGTAAATTACTCTATTTACAGTAAATTCTTCTTTGCAAAAAGGATTCATCGTTGGGTTTCTCCGTCGATGAATTTGGACATAAATTTTGCTTTTTACAAAGAAGAACCATTTAACCACCTTAAGTTGACTTTACCGCATTATCACATATCATGTTCTGTGACTTCCTTTGCATCAATTACATCCTCAAGAGAACGTAAGTCTTTTATAACTCGCCGCAGTGCTTTGACATCCGACTTCTCCACGTTAATCCTCATGTACATATGGTCCCTGACCGCTTTTGAATTAATATCAACAATCTTAAGTTTGTTATTGGATAATAATTTTAATATTTCTCCAAAAATCCCAGGAGAGTTCTTAACACTTATTCCTAGAACTAAAGCATCTCTTTCCTTTTTGTCAGCCCACGAGAGTTGAATCTCAGTAAGTTGAGAAAGCATGTATATATTTGGACACCCTTTTTTGTGTACAGTCACTTTCCTGTCTTTTGTCAGATATCCCACAATCTTGTCTGGACTTTCTGGACTGCAACATTTTGAAAGTTTCAATTGGCTCTTTGCGTATTTCTGATCGTTTATTATAATACCATAAACTGTTTTTTCAGGAGTTTTTGTTTTACCTTTTCTTGGTGAATCTGAATCAATTTTTAGAATAGAACGAATTTTTGACTTAGCTTTTGTTGTTTTTACAAATTTGAGCCAGTTCCTTGAGGGTTTAGTGGATTTTGAAGTGATTATCTCAACGATATCACCTGGTTTAAGTTTATAATCAAGCGTGACAACATTGCCATTTACCATAGCCTTTGAACAAGCAAGTCCAACATTAGTGTGAACTTCAAACGCAAAATCAACAGGTGTAGAACCATCTCTGAGCGATATTGGATCACCCTTTGGCGTGAACACAACAATTTCATTCTGGAAGAGATCCAGTTTGAGCGACTCGATAAACTCATCTCCATGATCGCTTGCTCTCCAATCAAGTAGCTGCTTTATCCAGCTGATCTTCTGCTCAAATCTTTTATCCCTTTCTGTGCCTTGGTATTTCCAGTGTGCAGCTACACCATTTTCAGCGATACTATGCATATCTTCTGTTCTGATCTGGAACTCAATAATCTTTGAGCCTCCCATAACGGTTGTATGGATACATTGGTATCCATTTGGTTTTGGCACAGAGATATAATCTTTGAATCTCTCCTTTATTGGCTCCCACATATTATGGATAACATTTAATGCAGCATAGCAGTAAGAAATATTTTTGGTTATAATCCTGATAGCAATCAGGTCGTATATCTGGTCGAACTCAAGGTTCTTCTTGAGCATTTTTTTATATATGCTGAAAAAATATTTTGCCCTCCCATAAACATGGCATTTTATCTTGTTCTTTTCAAGCTCAGACTTGATGATCTTGATGAATTGTGAAGTTTGCTTCTCCCTTACTGCACGCTTGCTGTTAATCTTTGACCTGAGGAATTCATATACTTCAGGCTTAAGATATCTTAATGCAAGATCCTCAAGCTCACCCTTAATATGCCAGATACCTAACTTATGGGCGATTGGAGAATATATCTCGACAGTTTCCTTAGAAATCCTCTGTTGCTTGTCAATTCTGAGATTCTTTAAAGTTCTCATATTATGCAGTCTATCTGCAAGCTTGATGAACATCACACGAATATCCTTGCTTGTTGCAAGCAGGATCTTTCTCAGATTCTCAGCATTATATGCTTTCTTATCCGAAAAATACATCTTATCTATCTTAGTAACACCCTCAACGAGATAAGCAACTTCTTCTCCAAATTCATGCTTAATATCATTAAAGTCTACCTTTGTATCCTCAATCAGATCATGGAGCAGCCCAGCGCATATTGTTGAAGAGTCAGCCCTCATGTGGGCTAGAATGAGTGATACGGCAAGTGGATGCTCAAAATAAGGTTCACCACTAACCCTTTTCTGATCCCTATGATTTTTTCTTGCATATTCAAAAGCCTTCTGGATAATCACAATATCCGCTTTTGGATTATGCTTCTGCACTTCCTTCTTAAATTCCCCAAATCTCATTTTCAAATGTCAATGATGTGGAAATGAACCAATTTATTAAAAATATCGCAAATAATACAATTTTTTGTGACTATTACTATATTATTGAAGATCTGTGATCTACTGAGATTAATTCCACATAGTGCCTACTTTCTGTTATCAAACCAAATCAGCTAATCTGGATTATCTGTCTGCTTTTGGTAAATTTTATATAAAGTCGAATAGTAACTGATCATATGTCAGAGGAGGAATCAAAACTTATTCAAAGGGTTGGAATGTTTCTTGGCAGATTCCAGCCTTTACATAAAGGTCATATGAAGATAATTCAGCTAGCTCTTTCTGAAGTTAGTCAGCTGAAGATTGTTATAGGCAGTAGCCAAGCCTCAAATGAAAAAAACAATCCTTTTACAGCTGAAGAAAGAAATCAAATGATAACATTAGTCTTCGGCAGAGAAATTGACGCTAACAGAATAGCCCTGTATCACGTCCCTGATATCAATTGTGATGATAGGTATGCAGAACATTTAGTCTCAGTAACAGGCAAATTTGATATAGTATATGCAGCGGACAACGAACTAACATACAATCTCTTCTCAAAGGATTATCAAGTTGAAAAGCATGAGCGGATTAATGATTATGCCAGTACAGAGATCAGAAGGCGAATTAAAGCCAAAGAATCCTGGAGAGAATTGGTCGATGAGAAGATTTACAGATATATATTGGCCATTGAGGGAGACAAGCGGATTCTTGAAATATAATGTTAGAATAAGCTTAATTTATACTATTTCAAAAATTATCAATACAATTATAACATATCCTTGAGCTTTGAGAAGAACCCCTTATTTGGATTGATATCATCCCCGCTGATTTTTGCATATTCTTTGAGTATTTCCTGCTGCTTTCCAGATAGTTTTTTTGGTATATTGACAATAACCTTTACAATCTGGTCCCCTGTCCCATATCCTCTCAGAGGAGCGATACCCTTTCCTTTAAGCCTAAAAAGCGAATGCGGTTGTGTACCTGCCGGAATCTTCATCTTGACATTACCATAAAGCGTTGGAACTTCAACCTCATCTCCTAATGAAGCCTGAATAAAAGAGATAGGCAGTTCAAAAACAACATTATTTCCTTCTCTGACAAAATTCTCGTGATCCATAATCCTTATAATTATGTACAGATCTCCGCTGATACCTCCTTGTTCAGCTGCTTCTCCCTCACCGCTCAGTCTCAACTGAGCACCGTGTGTTATGCCTTTAGGAATAGTTACATCAATTTTCTTGTTCTTCTTAACACGGCCTGAACCATCGCACATCTGACAGAAATTCTTGATTATCTTTCCAGATCCATTACAGTTCCTGCATGGGCTTGTTGTAGCAAAAACACCAAATGGTGTCTGCCGTTGCATCTTGACCTGCCCTGAGCCATGACAAACTGAACAGTTCTTAATGTCCTGCTTTGACGCAGCACCAGAACCTTCACATTTGCTGCAAGTCTCATATTTTGGTACTACTACGGTCTTTTTTGCGCCAAAGGCTGCTTCTTCCAAAGTTATCTCAAGCTCAAACTGCAGGTCTCTGCCCCTCGAATAGCGTTTCCGGCGTCCTCCACCCATGGACCCGCCTGTGAAAATATTGAATATGTCCTCGATATCATCAAAAGAACCACCTGAACCGCCGAACCCAAAATTGCTGAAATCAAAACCATTAAAATCCTGAAATCCATTCGCAGTGGTCCCGTAATTATCATATTGCTGCCTTTTCTTATCATCACCAAGAACCGCAGCTGCTTCATTAATCTCTTTAAACTTATCAGCAGAACCCTCTTCAGGATTAAGGTCCGGATGGTACTTCTTGGCCATCTTTTTATAGGCCTTCTTAACCTCTTCCTTGCTGGCACCTTTCTCAACACCCAGTATTTTGTAGTAGTCTTTTGACATCTTATTCCTCTATATTGCTGAGATTCATAATCTCATCTGGTGAATCGATCAGTAAATCAGCATGCTTTAACTTGTCTCTGGTTTGAAAACCCCAAGTTGCACCAACACACTTCAACCCAACAGCTTTTGCTCCTGCAAGATCATCATCCATATCTGAGATGAAAACAGTATCTTTGGCTTCCACATCTAGTCCCTTCAGGCACATCAGATATGGTTTTTTATCAGGCTTCAAACCCGCTTCATTGCCGTTGATGTATTTGAAATGTTCTGAAAGTTGATACTCTTTTAATATGTTTTCTATTACTGACCTGCGCGTATTTGAGACTATTGCAAGTTGATTTGAACTGGAAAGGCCCTTAACAACCCTAACAGCGTCATCGAAAAGTACAATCTTTCTCTTAGCGGTTTCTCTATAGTAAATATCAACACAGCGTTTTATATCCTCTTTTGAATATATCCCTAGCTTTGCCAAGGTAACTGTATAATCCGCTTCAAATAAATCTCTGTATGCAGGAAATTTTGATCTGTCGATGCCCAGCTCATCAAGAATGATATCATAGATATCTGATACCATACCAAAAGTGTCAGCCAGGACGCCGTCAAAATCAAAGATTATCGATCTCACGGATCGATTCATTTCTCAGTTTTCTCATCTTTCTTGGGTTCATCGCCTGCCTTTTCCTCATCGTCAGATGAAGTGAAGTCTGCATCAACTACATCATCATCTTTCTTGGGTTCATCGCCTGCCTTTTCCTGTTCTGCAGCCTTTGCTTGGGCTTCAGCAGCACTCTTGTAGAGCTCCTCTGAAATCTTTTGGAATTTCTCCTGGATCTCATTCTTCTTGCTCTTGATGGCATCAAGGTCCTTATCATCCTTTCCGATAAGTTCTTTGAGTTCCTTCATGGATTTCTCAATATCTGCCAGCTTGGTCTTATCAACCTTTTCGCCCATATCTTTGATAGACTTCTCGTATTGGTATACAAGATTGTCAGCCTCATTGACAAGTTCTATCTCATCCTTTTTCTTCTTGTCCTTGTCAGCATATTCCTCTGCTTCTTTCTTCATCTTTTCTATCTCTGCATCGTCGAGATTTGTTGATGCAGTGATTGTTATCTTCTGTTCCTTACCTGTTCCAAGATCCTTTGCACTTACATGCACAATCCCATTTGCGTCAATATCAAAAGTGACTTCAATCTGTGGGATACCTCTTGCCGCAGGCGGAATTCCAATAAGATCAAACTGTCCCAAGGCCTTATTATCAGAAAACATTGGACGTTCACCTTGTCCAACTCTGATGGTCACCGCAGTCTGGTTGTCAGCAGCAGTCGAAAATACTTGACTTTTCTTAGTAGGTACTGTTGAGTTTCTCTCTATCAATGGTGTCATAACACCACCAAGAGTCTCAATTCCCAATGTCAATGGAGTAACATCCAACAAAAGTATATCTTTAATATCTCCAGCTAAAACGCCTGCCTGCACAGAAGCACCCATAGCAACACATTCCATAGGATCAACTCCCCTTTCAACAGGTTTGCCAATAAAATCCTCGACGAACTTCCTAACGATAGGCATTCTTGTCGGACCACCAACCATTATGGAACTGCTTATATCACTAATTGAAAGTTTAGCATCCTTAAGAGCCTGCTCCATCGGAGCTTTTGTCTTATTGATTATCGGTTCTACGAGCTGTTCAAGCTTTGCCCTTGTAATCTTCATGTTGAGATGTTTTGGACCCTTGTCAGTAGCTGAGATAAAAGGGAGATTAATATCTGTCTCATGAGTAGTCGAAAGTTCGATCTTTGCTTTCTCTGCCCCTTCTCTGAGTCTTTCCATTGCAGTTGAGTCAGACTTTAGGTCGATACCCTCTGTCTTTTTGAATTCTTCAACTATATATTCTATTAGAACAGCATCCATATCTCTGCCGCCAAGTTTAGTGTCGCCGCTTGTAGACTTGACTTCAAACACACCATCACCAAACTCCATTATTGTAACATCCAGAGTCCCGCCACCAAAATCATAGACAAGGATTTTTGCATCTTTATCATTCTTATCTAGGCCATATGCAAGAGATGCAGCAGTAGGCTCGTTGATTATCCTTACGACATCAAGCCCTGCAATCTTTCCAGCATCCTTTGTTGCCTGCCTTTGGCTGTCGTCAAAATATGCAGGAACAGTAATCACTGCCTTTTCAACCTTTTCTCCAATGAATTCTTCAGCATCCTTCTTGATTTTTTGCAGAATATATGCAGATATCTGTTGCGGGGTGTATTCCTTTCCGTTTATCTTATACTTATGGTCAGTACCCATTTCTCTCTTTGCACCGCTAACAGTCTTGTCAGGGTTAGTGACAGCCTGCCTTCGGGCCGGTTCTCCAACAAGCATCTCATTATCCTTAGTGAATGCAACTACGGATGGAAATGCCTTCCCATACATTGAAGCGCCTTCTGCACTAGGGATGATTGTGGGTTTCCCTGCCTGCAGTATAGCTGCAGCACTATTGCTTGTTCCAAGATCAATTCCAATTATTTTTTCTTTTTTTTCTGCCATTATTATCGCCTCATTTCATTTAACAGTTGTTCAACCCGCTCATGGGTTATTGGCTGTTTATTCTTGCCAGTCACATTTTTGTAAGATACAACATCAACATTCTCAAAGAATTTTTTGAGCCTGTTAACATCAATCTTCTCAAGGCAAGTCAACGCCTCATAAATATCATAATCTCTTGTAATAAGTGTATCTTTTAGAGGATTACATGTTATCAAAGTGTCCATTTCATCTTCTCCTGAAAGATAACTCAGGATGTCTTTTGCCGAAATAAACATCTGCTTCATCATTTTTACCTCAAAACCTCGTAACTGAGTATTTTTTTTAGTAATTGCTTATCAGGAACCAACTCCTCAAGATTCCCCCCTTCGATAGTATCACATGAAATCAAAACCTGCGCCCATTGTCTAACCGATTCAGGATCGGATTCATCTACGACATAGTTGAGCATGAACCAATGTGAAAGGTCATCTCCATGTGAGTTGCAGTTTGACACTGCACAAAACAGGGGTTTAACATCCTGAATCTTGCAGCCTTCATCATGGAAAATGCATTCTCCGTATGGAGTGCCTTTTCTTTTTGGTCTCCACACATCCTTATTGTAAACCTGCGTCTTTTCAAGATGTGTTTTTTCAAGTTCTTCTTCTGTAGTGCCTAGGTGTTTTGATATTCCTTTTAGTTCTTTTTTAAGTATAAAACCGCTCGTATGCCTGCAACAGTGACCGCAATTATAGCATTCATTCGCTATCTTCAGTACTATCTCCTTTGGAGTCTCTTTCTTTATTCTCATCTTTTACGCCAACTTTAACCTTGCTGTGTCTTATAACTCTCTCACCAATCTTATATCCTTTTTGAAGTTCATCGAGCACAATATTATCTTCATCAGACACCTCTTTCATTAGTGCCTCATGCATATATGGGTTAAAAGGTTCATGCACGCATTTGATCTCCTCAAGACCTGATTCTGTTAGTACTTTTTCGAATTGCTGATAGATAAGTCTTAGTCCTTCATCTTCACTGCTTTTTATTGCTTGTTGAAAGCTGTCCAAGACAGGTAATAGTCTGCATATAAAAGACCCCACAGCATCTTCTGAGATTCTGAGTTTTTCCTTTTCAGTTCTCTTTAGATAATTCTCATGCTCTGCCTGTAGCCTTTGTGCAATATTTTTATATTTCTCGGAGTCTTCTTTGATTTTCTTCATTTCCTTAATGCAATCATCCATAGACTTCTTAAGTTCCCTGATCTTCTTTGAGTCAGCATTATCGTCGATTGCCGCTTCCCACTCTTCTCTAGCCTTTTGCAGTTTCTCTTCCATAGTGTTCCTATCTTCAGTCATATTTGTTCTCCGTTGATTTAAAATCAACAAATAATAACTGAGGTAGTTAAATTGTATATAAATGTTTCGTTTTAGTGGGCTGTTAAGTTAACGTCACCTATAAAAAAATCACTTATTATTGGGCTGTGAGCACAGTAAACAATAAATATGATTAAGTTGGTCTATATAATATGGAAAAAGAGCCAGAAGTCACAGAATCCCTCGAGACAGCAGTAGAGAAAGAGCCGATCGTTGTGGATGACTTGATTGTCAAAGATCACATCGAGACGGAAATTGAGACAAAACATTACAAAATAGATGAAGTCAAATATGAAGCAAAGCAAGATGAACCAATAATCAAAAAGGTCCCAGAACAGAAACTCGGAATCGATCCTCAAGACGCATTCGACACTGCTCTTAACCCTGCAACAGACCAGAAACTTAGGGTATACAAAAAAACTCAGCAGGAAGAAGAAAAGAAGACATTCGAGGAAAACTATCGACGTCAGCATGAGTATGATATTCACAAAGATTAATCACCAACATGAAGTTGATAAATTGTAAAAATTACCTCTTATTCCATGCCAAAAGAATATATCAACCCTAAACAACAGCCATTAAAAGCGTTGTGCAACCACGCATTCTATGGAGCAAAGAGATTGCTGGGCAAAAGTATATACATATCAGAAAAATACGACGGGCAAATCGCATCAGTATTTGGATTTGCAGCAGGAGTTGGTGCAGCTGAATTAGGAAAACAGGTCGTATTTCCCTATGTGATCGAGCCGATAACCCAGGTATTAAGCACATCGATAACCCTTGATGAGGTAATTACTGCAAGCCTCCTTATGACAGCAGGCGGTATGCTGGTCCCTAAACTCTTAGCACCAGAAGGTGTCAAACAATGGGAAAAAGATAACCCTACCTATGCTCCGGGTGTTAAAGGGGTGATGGGAGGTGCAATCACGATAGCAGTTATAGGACTTGCATCACAACCCGTCATGCAATACCTAGACAGATTATTCTAAGCCCCCATATGCTTGTCAAAAAGCAGGGCAAATATTATCACAAGGTATGTGATATGCAGAAATATATCAGTAGGATTTGGATCGAATACAAACAGCTCTCCTGCATTCTCCCATAATTGGGCCCCGTATCCAATAAAAGCAACTAATATAGCAATAATTAAAAAAATAGCAACTGAACCAAGAACCCATTTGACTTTCAGATTGAATATTAACATTATCCCACAAACAATCTCAAAGATGATGATAAAATAAGCAAACCAGAACGGAACTCCCAGAACCTGTGATTCTGCTATCGCATTCTCGAAGAACAAAGTCCTAAAAACCCCAGCGCTCAGTATCACAATGCCGATAAACAATCTGAAAAGACTATTCATAAGTTAAAAAATTGACTTCTTGTATAAAATACCTTCTCTAAAATCAGATTTTCTTTATTTTTCCCTGTTTTTTCACCACTAAACCGTAAATTATTTATATCGTGTAATATGACACAACTTGATGAAAGAAGCATCAGGCGCAAAATCAGCTGTGGACATTGTATCTGGAGTACTGAAATACTCCCAGAAATATAATGAAGCACCTACAGCAGTCACACAGGAAGTTATCGCCAACCTGATGTATGAAAACTTAGCATTCACAACATCAACAGACCCAAGAGTTGCTGCACAGCAGATTCGATCAGCAGGTGAAAAGATAGCAATTCTCCCTCTGGAACATCGCATAACTTATGCGCACGGAAATAAGATCATCAAGAACATCAGCGGACAGCACTATCTGAATTTGGACGCAGCACCTGTCTTGCGGGAGTCAGTTGATCTAGCAGACAGATTTGCACAGATGGCTGGAAAGGAGTATAGCCGTCCTGATGAAATTCGTCTTAATGATCGAGTTATGGAAATGACAGGAATGTATCCCTATTTCCAGCAAAAAGCAGCAACAAACCAAAGAAAAGGAAAACCTGCTATTGGATTCTATTGGACACCGCAGGATGGCCGTCCAAGATTTACAACCTGGATGAGATGCATAAAAGGACACACATTGTATGGAATGTATGTAGGTAAAGCATTTGATATGGAACTTGAAAAGAAAATATATGCAGATACCATCAGAGCAACAGTACCATCACAGACCCATCCAGACAAGGTATATGATTTTTGGATAAAACACCTACCGATATTTGAACCAGATGATCGAAGACAGCACTCCCAGTGGAGATGGCTTGAGACAACCGATAATAACCCTGACAGTGGCTATCGGGCAGGAGCGCACAAGCAGAGGAAAAGAAGTCCTGTGCTTTTCACATCCTACGCAGTAGCAGCATTTGATGCGATTGCAGTACGGATACGCCACACAAAAGAGTGCGATGACAGAAAGATCATGATAAACCCATTTCCACAATTGACACCCAATGGCCGTGAAATATTAAAAAGACTCAGAAATCAGACTTTGATAATCAATAAACCACTTAATGTCACAGAGATGGACAGGATAATCGGTGCTGATACAGACGTCAATGGATACGACCACAATTTTACGAACTGGACTAATCGCCAAGCCCAAAAGAATCGATAAAACCCTCTATCATCCTGTATTCTTGCACATATTTATGGCCTTTTTCAGTAAGCTCGTAGTTCTTTCCTCTCTTTAACTTTTCAACAGATATGAGTTCTCTGGAGATAAGATCTTTAAGATATTCTTCCAGCATCTGATGTGAAAGATTGGCCTTATACATTATATGAGTTGGCTTATTCTTTCCATTTTGGATAGCCTTAAGGATATCGTGAATGATTTGTAGCCTTTCCCTTTTCATTACATTTTTAGGATACCTTGGGCTTTAGCCCAAGTTGTAGTTGGTGAATCCTGCCCTCCGTAAGTTTTTTCTACCATTTTAACTATGAAATATACGCGCGACGAAAATCGGCGCACGCATCTAATCTACCT
>JAIPIC010000068.1 GCA_021734865.1 Candidatus Woesearchaeota archaeon
ATATATGCAAAGCAGATTTTGGGACTGTAAATTACTCTATTTACAGTAATTCTTCTTTGCAAAAAGGATTAGTCGTTGTGTTTCTCCATCGATGAATTTGGACATAAATTTTGCTTTTTACAAAGAAGAACCATTTAACACACTTAAGTTGACTTTACCTGTCTCTTGTAATTAATTCAATCATTATGTGGATGCACAGTCAGCATTACAAGAAATACAAAACATGCCATACAGAACATAATAAACGAATATTTAGGGAACCCAAATACAACCTCATCACTGTAGCCCAAAGAAATAGCACTTGCAAGTATCAATACAGCAACAATTACACCTAGCATTATATATTTTACAGAGAACTTCATTTGTGTGCTTATACTACGAAGATCATCATCAATCTTGTCCAGATCAGAGTTTACTTTTGTCAGCTTTACAAGATAGCTAGTGGATAGATCAGGTAGTCTGCTGAAGAAATGCCCAATCTTAACACCCTGCATCATCATGCCCCTAAAAGCAGCTTCCGGACTCTTTCTCTGTGAGACCATGCTGTCCGCAAAAGGTCTTGCTACTTCAATAATATTGAATTTCGGATCAATTTCACAACATACTCCTTCGAGCGTGATAAGTGCTTTGCCCAACAAAACAACATTTGACGGTACTTTTATCCTATCTTTTATTGCCATTTTGATGAGCTTGTTTATTATTAGCGGTACATTCATCTTTTCAAGGCTTGCATTATAATATTCACCGAGCGTATCTGCAATGTCTTCCTTTAACACATCAATGTCAAACCCCTCCTCAGTCATCCCAAGTTCAATGAAACCTTCAGCGATTTCATCTACATCACCTTGGATGAACCCGATAAATATAGTTGACAACTTCAACCTGAGATTTGAATCGATCATTCCAATAATTCCGAAATCCAAGAGTGCAATCCTATTGTTCTTTAGAATGAATATGTTTCCTGGATGTGGATCAGCGTGAAATATCCCATGAATAAATATCTGTTCAAGCACAATATTTGCAATATTCTTTGCCAATTGTGGACGATTTACCTTTTTCATGCTTTTGATATCCGAAAGCCTTTGCCCATCAATATATTCCATGACAAGAACCTTCTCGGTGGTGTAGTCCCAGTATACGGATGGAATACGCACAACATGACTGGATTTGAATGCAGAATGGAACCTTTCTATGTTCTTAGCCTCATGCATATAATCAAGTTCCTTCTTAGTGTAACGCTCAAATTCATTCACAATATCCAGTGGCCGGATGATTTCAGATTTCATCTTCTTTTCAATATGCCTTGCGAGAAAATACAGGATATCAATATCTTCATCCATCAATTCACAGATATGTGGTCTTCTAACCTTAACAGCAACCCTTTTACCATCCATAAGCTTTCCTACATGGACTTGACCGATGGATGCTGATGCAACAGGTTTCTCACTGAAGTCTGAGAAAACCTCATTCAGTGGTTTTTTCAGTTCATGTTCAATTATCTGCTTAACTTCCCTAAAAGAAAACGGTTTTGTATCATCCTGCAATTTCTTGAGCTCATTGCAATATTCCTCAGGAATCAAATCTGGACGCAGCGAGAGTAGCTGACCTAGTTTGATGAAGGCCCCTCCTAATTCATCAAGTATCATCCTTATGCGAATGGGCATTTTTGATGGCTTCTTTATTGTATTCAGCCTGTCTCTGAGCGGAAGCAGATGCATTAATTGAAGATTCTCAATAAATACACCAAGCCCTTGTTTGGCGACAACAGAAAGAATCTGTTCAATACGTTTAATATTCTTGATATTATTGAAGCCAACCATAGATTTACGATGTCCTGTAGACTATTAAAACTTAAGTTATTATTTTCCAGTAAGAATTGTGCGGGTTAAATTGTCCAAAGGTTCACTACCATTAACTGCAGCTAATAGTGATATTTTCAAATTTTTCAATCATACAATCATAATCTCGTGTGGACATACCTTCAAGTTTGCCAGTAAAATTTAGTACCAATCCATCATAAACTGTGCATTTACATATCTGGCACCTGATGGTCGATAAATTCTTACTAGTATCATGTATATTATAACAGATTTTATTATCTTTTGTATAGATATATGTTCCCTGCGAGACTTTTATACCTGCTATCTGTGCATCAAACATTCCCTTTGTGCATTCAATATCACATTTGCTCTTAAGACTCGAAATCGCTAAATCATTCATCTGTGTCTTCAGAGAGTCTCGTGATACAATAACATAACCAGAAATTGAGACAACTACAATTCCTATTGCAATAACACCAAACATTACCTGTACTGCTTCATCCATATCACTTCACCTTTATTCCCAAACTTGTACATTCCATTCTGATTAGAGCAGGCAGACTAATCAATGAGGTGAAATCAAGATGTTCATAATCCCCGCAACCTTCATCAACAGACTGAAGGGAATTACAGAAATCAATCCCACGCAGAACCTTAAAGACATAACTCTTATTGACATTTCCATTACCTTTCACATATATTGTTCTGTTAAGATGTGCCTCTCCCATCCCGCACTCAATCCATGTATTTAAGACTTCTTGAGGAAATTTCTCTTTTTCAATATTAATAAATTTATTAGAGCTATCATCAAAGTCATATTCGATATTTGTTAGGAATACCAATAAGAGTGAACCTATTATAACAGCAGATACCATGTATATCGAAACTTCAATTGATTCCATTAGACAGTCACATTTAATTCTGGACTATTCAGACAAGTCCCAGCAAGGTCGCATGTGGTGATTTTATAATATATTATACCCGAGAGGCCAGTTAGATTGACTTCAACTCTGTGTGTATTACTGAATTGATAATCCCTGGTATAATAACTATTAGTACCATCATTATAATCAATCTGTCCATTCGTTGGTTCATCAGTCGTCCAAGTCACAATAAGAGTGTCACCATCAATATATTTGCTCAAATCATTTATGCTCTTAGTCACGGGCTCATTGGCAAATCGATTAGAAAAGCTAAATAAAAACACAATAAATATTGCTGATAAAAACATACCAATAATTACTTCTAATGATCTATTCATGATAATCTCTTAAAATTAGATCAAATATATACCTTGCGATTCATAGATAACTATAAATAGTCTTATGATTAAATTATTCTTATGAAAAGAGGGGAAATAGGATCCAACATGCTCATATATGTTGCTGTGACTGTAATTCTGGTGATTATTTTTGTCAGTGTTTATTCCAGACAGGTTCCTCTGCACGAATTTAGGAAGGTAAATGTCAATTTAAACTTCATTCAGGAGACAGTCAACTTCATTTGTATTTTTGATGAAATGAAATTTGTGGATGTTCAAATCTTCCAAATTAATGGCAACCTTTCGATAAACAACCAAGAAATATGCATAAGCTCGCCAAAATCTCCTATCTTATGCAGAATCGCTCTCTGCAAAACCGATCAGATCGCTGAATTTGATTTGAGCAACGAGCCCCTGTTTAACATATCAAAAAATGACTCCGGTTTTTATTTTAAACAATAAAGGACAGTCTACACTGCTCACATCCTTTTTTTACATTGTTGTAGTCTGTGCTGTAATCATAGGATTCGTGGCATTTCAAAATACAATTCTAAATATTGATTATTCGATGGACATCAAAGTAATGAGAATTGATCTTGCACAAGACGTCAAGCGAGTCCTTTTCAAGTGCTATGGCTACCCCATTCCGTTAAATATATCAACCTATGAGTGCCCTATACCTATGGGGGATGGTGATATAACAATCAAAGGAATCAAGCTTGAGCAATTAGAATTTGGGATATGCGACGCAGAAATCATGAGGGACCAGGTACCAATTGATTTTGACCAATCCATCATATACACAGTTCCAATATTCAATAACCACACGTATTGTCCAGGGTCCTTGACAATATACATATAGGATGAACATACATAAGTTTAACTTACATAATTAGTACTGAAAATGTCAAACGTTGAAACAATAGTAACGGCAATCATCACAGTAATAGCTACTGGAATTATAATTTTTGCTGGTATTGTTCAATATTCACATATTATGGACATGAAATATGAAAACAAGCGTAATGACCAGATGTATGATGTTATTGACACAACATTCAGTTCGCTAATGTTAATACAAGAGCCCATGTCTGAAATGCAAGTAAGTACCCTTCTTGGTGCGTATTTCTTCCAGAGAGATGATAACATAAAAACACCAAACGGAATTGTCAGTGTAAAAGAAGCGCTGTCGATGATTCTTGACTTCTTTTTTGGCGAAGATAAATATTATCTTGAGGCATACCCAGTGATTACAGATATTAAACTTTACTTCATAATTGATGGGTCAATAACTATGGATCCAGCAAGAGCCAATCTGGCTTCACAGCTTTCGACATTCATCGAGACACTCGAAGATACATATACATATGATGTTTATGTGAAGACTTATATCTTGAGTGATGACACAAGTCTTTGTGTTCCTTTTACATCCGCTGACCCGCCTTTAGAGTGTGAAACCTTAAATTATGATGCTCTTTACAGTACTCGAGGTGACCTCCCTTCATTTTATGATGCAGCACAATTCACAACCATAGGTAAGAGTTTCATTGCAGAATCTGATTGGGCTACAGGGACAGCAATTGTATCACACTTGAATCCAGATTACAGCCCATCAAAACTGAAGTTTTTCATTCCGATAACTGATGAGGTTGCACTGGGGACAAAGGAAGAGGACTGTTATTACCTTCCTTATGCAACAATGGATGACTATTATTATTCAGGATTTTGTCTTGAATGCACTAAGAAAACTGATTACACTAATTCAGATTATGCTGTTCAGAGAGCAATAACAATTTTACAAGATCATATGCACATAGTGTGCCCGATGAACACTTTTAGTGCAGATTATGATGCTGGTCCTGATCCTATTGATGAAGCCGCAAAGAATTATATTAATCAGAAGTGGGGCGGCTCTCCATTCCAAGCTTGCGGAAATTCACATTGTGATGGTTGCACAGGATGCTCTGGCTGTCCAACATGTACTGATGGTTGCACAGGGACAGGCTATTACTGGCATCCTGAGGGTTATGAACAGTTGAAAACCCAGCTCCAAAACATGGCAGATGAGACGGGCGGTCAGAGTTTTACGTTAATAGACTTTAATGACATATATGGTTTCATTCAGGCTGAGCTGGAAGATGTGATAGCTCAGCTACAAATCAAAGTGGGTAGTGAGCAACCCGGGAGATACTTTGGATACAATAAAGTCATACCACATCCCATGGCAAATGATGCATACATGGACATAAGACTTAAATATTATTCAGACAAACCTTACCTTGTCAAGACATTGAGATATGTGGTTGATGAGGACATTTGTCAGGATGCAGAAAATGATTTGCTCTGTGATGGTCTTAAAATAGCATATTTTACAGGTTATAAAGAAAGATGCTGTAAAAAATTTAACTATTGTTGTTAAAATGGGAATAACTCATACACAATCCACCAAAATATTTATTTGTGTAATTACTTTGCTGTTTCTTGTAGCAACAACAAGTGCATTGACTAGACAGGAATTGAAATTGATCATAGGAGATGCACTAGTTGAACACTTTGAAAATGACACTTCGACATTTAGTGTTGAACAGCTGCAGGATCTTGTTGCAAAGTATGATTCTGGTGAAGACCCGATCGATACTGATTCTATAGGTCCTAATAGCGGTATGGTTTATGAGGACCTTATTGACGAAGTTATTGAAAAACTAAAAGTCATTGGGGTTAATACTTCATGTGAAGATTTTCAAGGCCAGACATGTTATGATGAAAGTTGTTCCGCTTTGTTTTCGTGTGCTGAAGGAACAGGCACTTGTCCAGGATTACAACATTGTTGTGCAGGATCATGTACGACAACAGCTATGTGTACATGTGATACAATCCCTGGTCAATGTGAATCAGGATGCGATTGTGATCCAGATTGCTCTGGTCTTCCTGATAAATTTTATTGGAATAATGAAGGAGGATCATCATGGGACAGTGATGGTGATGGTACAAATCACTTGACGGGTGTAAAAGACCAAGGTACATGTGGCTCATGCTGGGCCTTTGCAACTGTAGCATCTGTTGAGAATAAATATAAACTGGTCCAAGGTAGTACAATTGATCTCTCCGAGCAGGATCTTTTGTCATGTGGATCAGAAGCATTTGATGGTTTGAAGGGATGTGGTGGAGCTCAATTACACCTTATCGGGCAGGCTTTTTCGTATACACAGTATGGTTTGGCTACTGAATCAAATTATCCATATACAGATATTAATGCTGAAGCATATGAGATCAGCACATCACCATGTGTACCAAAAGATCCCTCTTACAAGTCTTCATATTGGAAATATGTCGCACCAGTAACCGATGGTAATATTAAGAAGAAAATACGTGATGAAGGTCCCCTATTTACCGTACTTAATATGGGGTCATGGATGGTCCGAAAGGATGGAACTTGCAGCGGAGCTGGTTCTGCAGTAGATCATGCTGTTGTGGTTGTTGGTTGGGACGAGGAAGGTTGGATTATACGGAACAGCTGGGGACCAATAAACTACTGGGCCCATAAAGACGGTTATTTCAAGGTCAATTATGGACAATGCAACATACATTATAATCCCCCTGAGTATCCTATGGATATATCGTTAATTTAAGTGTGGAAAATGGATGAAAAAATAAAAGTGGTAAGAGCACACATCATTGTATTATTAGTAATCATCTTCACAATGTCAGCTGTCCAGGCCATGAAGAATCCTGCAGCAGTTTATTGTGAATCAATGGGTTATCAATATGTAACTGAGAACCAATTTGGGCAGTGCAAAATTACAGAAACAGAAAAATATGATGCTTTTGAGTTTTACACTGGTGAGAAGGGAGTGGAATACAACTATTGTGCTGTCAATGGCTATGAGTACGTTGTTGAGAATGAAACCATTTTTTGTCTGTCAGGAGACGATGGGAATGAAAAGATTTCTGTGGATAAGATGATGAAACTAGATTTTAATGATCTTAAAGTTATAGAAGAAATTTGTGGAGACGGTATATGTATAAGAGATGAAAATCATGGGAACTGCCCACAAGATTGCAAACAGAGCATGAGAGATTATTATTGTGAGCCTATTGATGATGGGTTATGTGATCAGGACTGTATTATTCTGGAAAACCAAGGAATTGACAAAGACTGTCCAGTTCAAAAACCAGGTGTACCTCCAGATTTGGGCAGAAAGGAACCACCAAAAGGCATGGATCCAAAGGTAAATAATACAAAAGAAGATTCAAAACCACCTATCAAAGACCCAACCGATAAGCCTCCTAATCTTGGACCAAAGGTGGTCCAACCTGGCCAGAAGGAACCATCAGGACAGTCTGTTAAACCCTTCATTGCCGGGATTATTGGCGTAATAATAATTATCTTTGCCTTAATGATTATCTATCGGATGCAGAAGAAAAATTAACAGGATAAAAAACAAAAGTTAATTATATCCAAAAAAAATTAACGATAAAGAGGTGATTGAAATCAATCGAAAAGCAAACGCTATTGTTACATTACTCATTATTGCAGGTGTTCTTGGTTCAGTATTAATAATTAATCAACAGGC
The DNA here is from genome assembly GCA_021734865.1 of Candidatus Woesearchaeota archaeon. Lineage (GTDB taxonomy): Archaea > Nanobdellota > Nanobdellia > Woesearchaeales > JAIPIC01 > JAIPIC01. The sequence goes on from JAIPIC010000068.1 coordinate 7,656, forward strand.
AACCCAGAGTCTTCTTGAAGGGTCAGGTGATTTGCGTTCCCTTCAATTTGATTACGATGCAGCTGTTAACTCAATGAACCTCGCTTTGGAAGCTTCTGTACTTCTGGGTGTCAAAGATTTTTTAGGGAATGGTTTCAGTCTGAACTCTTCTGTCTGGGTTGCAGATGCACCATTGGTCCCTACAAGCGCTGAAGTAAAGGATGCGTTTTTATATCATATTAAACATAACTTAGAAACAAGATTCGAAGACATTCTGATTGATCAGACTAATGATTCTAACAATTTTGAGGTTGATCTTTCTGGGGTGGAACTAATACTTGTCGATGAAGAAATTGAGGGAGCTGATGGCACTATCTATAATGGTTATTCCATCGATATAAATAATATATCCCTCGTGGTCTTGGATCCAAGTGGTTACACTTATTATAATAGGTCATATGATTACTCTAATATATGGATAATATATGAAGAATTGTCTGACTATGTGGATGCAAATACACAGTCAGTCTTCGATCAGCTGAATGTATTGACTGCAAATTCACAGTGTAGCAATGTTTACTGCAGCTGCAATGCTGGAGGGACATTGCATGGAGATGTGCCTGACACAGGTCTTGATGAAAATACTGTGGAAGCTATAATACGGGCATATCTAGATGGAGCAATGACTCACATGGCAAGTAAGGGAATCACATGCAATTCTTCTGATCTTGCTTTTGAAGTAATCAATAATGTAACAGATACGTTTATTTCTGGGAGTGAAGAAGAGGAATGTCCTTCAGGGATAGATGGTGTTACCTCAGCTAGTCCAGATTATCTTGCATTATATGCACCAGATGAAATCAGCGACCCTGAGCAACCAATTCCATATCAGACTACATATTATGATTATTCTCCTAAAGATAATGTGGAAAGGACTTCCTCAGCTAACCTTGGAAGTTGGCCGGTTCATATGGATCAGGGATTGGTCCCTGAAGGAGATTCTGGGGATTCTGGAGCTGGCACAGTAACAGTCAGAGTCACAAGGCTGTGGAGAATTGTCGCGTCTCTTTCGCAGATTTATTGTGAATATCCACAAATTCAGATGATGGGTGCAAATCCTGATTTGCCCGGAGGAGTTGATGATCTTCGTGCATACACTAAGTTCAGGATTAATACCATGGCAGAATGTCCCCTCCCTACAGGAATATCACCTACCATGTCCTTTCAAGGACTTTCTGTGGTGTGTGGTGAATGTAAGAAGGCTGCATGCTCTGATACAACTCCTGGTGGGGAATGCATTGCTGATAACACAGCATCACCCACATCTGATCCATGTGCAGTAAGCGAGACCAGAAATTGTGAATGTGGTGGCGACGTACCTGGATGTGCTTTAAAGTGTAGTGGAGCTACATGTACATGTACAGACGATCCAGCTACTCTTGATGATGAATGTGCTGGGTGGTCAGAGCCAGCGTGTTGCTCAGAATGCGAAGCAACACATACAGTTGGAGAATGGCTGCAGATTGACGGCGGTTCGAGTTGTCCTACTAAACCAGTCTGTCGCGCCGGAACAGCGTCCTGTAACCTTGATTGTCCTGTCGGAGCATCACCATTGATAATGAAGGGCAGCAGCAGCAGCGGTGGTGATACATCTCAGACTCCAGGAGGAAGCGATGGAGGGGGAGTTAATAATGCCCCTCCATTTGGTAGCGGATAATTCTTTTATTTTTTTTATTTTTTCAACTAAATTCTTACAAAAATACTATATATTTTTAGAAATCAACACACTAAGACCATAATCAGGATGAATGTTTTTTATGTGTCTTTTTATCAACCTTTAGATAGGTCAGCAATTTATTATTTATACCAACAAGTTTCTCAAGAATTGATGTGATGGCAGTCAGCCTGAAGTCAAGCTGTTCCTTTATCTCTTTGATATCATCTGAAACCTCAAGAGAAATCTCCGGAATCTCTTTTGTCTTTGTGGATTCTTTTGAAGGGATCTTATCAATTTTTTCTGAAATCTTTCCAGACATGTGCAATAGTTTCTCAGCAACATCATCTGGGATATCACCGCTCTTCTGATTCTTCTTCAATGCATCCATAAAAGTGCCCATTTCTTTCTGAACTTCCTGACTGAATGCTCCAAGCCTTTTTGAAACATCTGCGGTCTGGTATCCAGTCATAGCTGCAGCTTGTGATATGCCTTTCTTGACATCATTGATCTGCATCATAATCCGTCCATTGATGCTTTCAGTCTGACTGAGAACTTGGTTAATTAATTGGTTGTTCGCATGAATTTCCTTAAGGATTCGGTTTTCATTCTCTGCAATCTTGCTTTGGATGGCACTATTGCCTGTTGATACAGTATCTTTAATGTGTTCCTCTGTTTGTCTTACCTGCTTTTGAAGAACAGGAAATTGGGCAAGGCTATAATCTATGTGTTGCTGAAGGTTTGACTGGCTGCTCTTCATCGCTTCATTCATCATGTTAAGTTGCTGAAATATCGCAGCCATGTTCTTCTGGAACATCTCCTGAAAACCAACCATACCAAATTCAGGAGAAGACATTGAAAGCTGTTGGTTAATGACCTCAATATTAGTAGAAAGCGTTTTTAGAGTATCTTCTAGTTCTTTACCTTTTGATCCAGACATTAATCCCATTTTTTGTTATACCTATGCCTATGTAGTGTACAGACATACCCTTAATTAGTTTTTAATCTTTTGTTACCTCTCACAAGAAGGAACGCAATATCTTATGCAGAAAAATATCAAAATCACACTTCCCATTTATTTCTTGTTTATAGGGTAAAGTCAACTTAAGTGGGTTAAATGGTTCTTCTTTGTAAAAAGCAAAATTTATGTCCAAATTCATCGATGGAGAAACACAACGACTAATCCTTTTTGCAAAGAAGAATTACTGTAAATAGAGTAATTTACAGTCCCAAAATCTGCTTTGCATATAT
>JAIPIC010000004.1 GCA_021734865.1 Candidatus Woesearchaeota archaeon
AATGTTCAAGAAATATTTGAAAGAAAAGTTGTTCCGCATGGAAACGGTGCGAAGATTCTTGTTCAGAAAAAAGATATTGGGAAAAGAGCATTTGTAATTATCATTAAAGATTGATTATTTGTTTATGTCCCACACCCCGGTATATGGAAAAGTATTTATAATTGAATATGGGTTTTTAATTTATGTTCAGAAACCGCAATGATAATGAAGATGAAAAGGCCATCTTAAATGGGATCAAGGAAGCAGTCGGTCCTGCGAGCAAGTCTGAGCATAAGATATTAAAGCAGAAACTTAATGATATTTCTGCCCTTAAGCGTGATTATTCTGAGAGAATTGAGAAATACACTGAGATGAAGATGGAACTCAAGGCTCTAATAAATAAGATGGATCATACATTTAATGCTGACCAACTAATTGACTCAGTTGAGGACGACATAAAATCACAATTCAAAATCCGAGGAATTCCTATGATAAGGGGTGGTGCGAGAGCCAGCTCACCTGCATATAAAATGTTGTACCACTCAATCATAACCAATAGGGACGGCCCTATCATGGCCATAAAAGAACATCATCCAGTAGCTTCCAAGCACTTCACTGACTTTGTAAAATATGTTTATATTCTAGAATACTCTTACTGGGCCATGATAAAGGAAATGGAAGATCTTAAGTCAATCGGTTATGACAATTTTGATGATATAGACTATTATAATCCCTGATACGCCATAAAATTTATAAGGTTCTAAGGATGAAGTTACCCTATTTAATTAGGTATTCAGTAGTTTTTTATTAGATTGCTGTATATTTAGTCTAACGGAAATTCGTTATTAGGATTTCAATAAAAAAGAGGGTATGCATTGAAATACAGGAAATCACAGATATCACTATATATCATAATAGGGATGGTCATACTGCTCTATTTCTATCTTAATTGGACTATGGATACTACAATCATTAAACCTGATAGTGAGGAATTCATCAGAAAACAGCTTTCTGAAGAAGGTCAGGTCCAAGCTGTCAACAACTATGTCAGATCATGCCTGAGAAGCAGTGCAATGGGACCTATCAACGAAATCAGCCTGATGGGAGGATCATTAATGGACAGCGGTAGCCGCTGGTATGATAATGTTCAGTATTTCTATCGGTGCAGTGAGAATGGTAAGGGCTGTATCAATAAGCTTCCTTCAAAAATTAGTGTTCAACAAGAGCTTAAATCATTGGTACTGGCAAATATGCGTGAGTGTGTCGATATTAAGCTTTTGTCTTCTCTTGGTCCAAGCTCTTTTGGTGACATGGACCTTGAACTCACAATAGGGGATGCATCAATCACGATGTCATTGAATTTTCCATTTTGGATTGAAACCAATCAATCAAGACTGTTCTTCGACAATTTTGAAGATCAAGTTTTTGTTCCTTTGGGTTTTGCACTTGATATTGGACATGATATTTTAAACCAGTACAATACTGAGGGTTATATCGACAGTTCAGAATACCTATTCAATGCCAGAGAGCTCTCTGTAGTCATGCATAAGCCCCACCCAGATACAGTAATAAGTCTAACAAATGAGAATTTTACCTTTGATTTTGGGATAAAAGGTGGACATAGCAGTGCAAATCATACTGGAAGCTGTGTTTATGGCTCTGTATCCGCATTAAATGTGGAGGCTGTGGATTGTATATCCAATAAAGGTAAGTTCCACGAAGGAGATTACAATAAACTTAATATTAACAAATTGGGATGTTGTCTAAGCAATGGACAATGTTCTATTACGGACAATAATAGCTGTAAAGGTCTATTTGATGAAGATTATTTTTGTAGCGGTCTGGCTTGCTCTAATATGGACTGTGTTGTAGGCAATACTACCTGGAAGCATGGTGAGAGCTGGTGTGAATATGAAGGTATCAGCGGCAAGGGTAGCGATCTCATCGGTTCAAGGCATTTTGTAAATCGATGTATTGAGGGTAAGGTTGTTATCGAGGAATGCAAGGATTACCGAGAGGAGATTTGCAGTCAGAATTACATTAATTACGGAGATGAGATCTTCTCTCAGGCAATATGCAGACCCAACAGGTGGCAAGACTGCCAAAAGTGCGAGAGTCAGACTTGCTGTGAAGACAGATCAACGCGAGACTGTTATTGGATTCCAGACAGATGTGTCCCATATGTTCCTCCTGGATTCAAAACATGGGATTATTCAGGTACTGCTCAGTGTGCTTTGAATAATGAGATAATTGAATGCGAGGATTTTGAATGCCTTGAAAATTGGATGAACCTTTCCTATAGAGGATGTTATATGGGCGGGGACTGCGGGAATTACCTCAATACAGAATACGCTCTTACAAGGTCAGGATATTATGTTATCGGGCACGAAGTAAGCAGCAAGTATCTTGATCCAATCGAGGGACAGAATACTGTCAATTGGTCTTATCTAAAATCTGAAAGAGGAATCTTGTCAGATACAAGAAGCAGAGGGATCACTCCTGGATTTATAACATTGATTTCCAATGGAATACATATGCTTGATTTACTGTCTAATTATAATCTTTCTGACTATGTTGATCTAAATTCATCGATCAATACTAGTGTGATCGGAGTAAGCATGTGCCTGCCATCACAGGCGCCGGAAGATAATTATAATTGTTTTGACTGCTATGATTCTGACTATCCCTGCACTGAATATAAATGCAGAAGTCTTGGTAGTCATTGTGAGTACAGGGACATCAAGGGTATTGGGCAATGTTATCATTATGTTCCTGATGATAATGATATTCCAAAGATCGATATAACAAATATAACTATCAAAGTAAAACTGGATGAAGAACGAGATATTGCGTTGGACTTTGATAATACATCATTGCTAAACATTACTGGTGCTAGACTAATCAGATCATTTGAACCAGGAGATCGTTTATTCTTAAACGTCGACACTGTCGAGGATACAATATGCAGAGCATCATTTCTTCCTGGCTCAGCATTCCATTCTCTTTCCCCTGCAAGTTTTTCAGCAGATGAGTTTTCGAATACACATGAGCTGGAAGTATATTTATCAGACTATTACGATTTGTTTTCAAGGTTCTCAGGAATGTTTGGTGTATCTTCAATTAGTGAACTAATGAGTACATTAGTAGAATTCAAGTCAAAGCTTGAATATCTTCAGATAACGTATCCACAAGTGGCTAGGTTCAGTCAGGGTTATTATCCTATTATCAAGCCCATAGTAGACAAATATCTTAATCCAAAGCTTGAAGAATATGTGTCTTTGATAATATCAGAGCATTTCCAGTCCAGATACTATTTATTTATCAAATGTAAGGACAGGGCAGGCAATGAGAACGAGACTTTTATCAGCATGAAGATCGCTTCTCCAGGAAATGATATTGTATCTCCTACGATAATAGGTTCAGAACCTCAGAACAGTTCTCTCATCAAAAACGACTCAGTCATTAGATTCTCAGTATTCACTGATGAATATGCTTCATGCAGGTTTGATACTAGCATCAGTAGCATCAGCCAGACTGTGGGGTCACAAGCGCAAGAGTTCAATGATATGTGCTGCGAGATGGAATGTCCGTCAAGTGAATATGATGTCACCTTTAATGGAACATATGGATGTATGGGTAAAATAAATCAGTCAGAACTAAATAATGTATCTGAGATCAACTCAATCAGAGTAAGATGCTACGACCAACCGGATAAAGTGGATGTGTTTGATGTTGAAGATTTCCTTATTTTGAGTCCAACATATAACGGATGCTGGCTATTTGATGGTATTACTGAATATAAGCTTATCTGTGTAGCAAATGACACTAGGTGTGATTGGGTGCTACCGGATACATATAGCAATGATAGCAAAGTCTGGTGTTTTGAAGGTAATGTGAATTTTAACACTGACTATTTCCTTAATATTTCAGTTTCAGAAGATCTTGCAGTATACGACAGCGGACCAGAAGGTATTGTTAATGAGTCGAAAATATGGGTTGAATTTGACAATAAATTTAATCATTACAATGTTTCATGCGCGTACACTAATAATGCATCGTATGCATTCTACTCAATGCTTAGAGTTGATAATATGAGTTCTGGAACATTTGGTTTCTACTCTGAACCGAACTCAAATGAGACCAATTATAACATTAGATGTAGTGATATATATGGACATAATGTAGAAGAAAATATTTCATTTTTCAGGTCAGAATACTGATCATGTTTGCTCTTACAAAATCTCTAGCATATTCTTCTTCACAATCCATTGTGGTGCAGGGATTTGTATCATCATTATTGTGGTATTTAAAATGAGCATATTCATGAATGAAGACAAGCATAAGTTCTGTGAATGTCATTTTTCTTGGATTTAGTGTTATGATGTCCAGGTCATCCTGTTTTTCATATTTTCCGAAGTAGTTGTCAGAAACATTGACAAATCTGATCTTTTCAAGACCTGACAAGTTGAGCTTACTTATGGTTGTATTGAACTTTTCGCTGTACAATGTTAGATAATCAGTTGTCTGTGGCTCGCCCATAGAAGGTGTTATCTGGTCCGGTGTGAATCCATCAAATATTATTTCTGTTCCAATGATTGGCATCGATACAGATGTCTGAGGTGATAATGATATATTTGACAGTTGATTAGAAGGATTTGGAATGATCTCTGCGTTTGTTTGCAAGCTATATGCTATGGAATCGCTATTTGCAGATGTCAAAGTACCCAAAAGTACTGCTACAAATATAATAAACACTATTCTGACTACTGTTGATCGCATAAATTGAATCCCCCCAAAATATGAGCATATATTTTAACTACTTGTTAGTAATCAATTAGTTGGAATGGATGTTTTGAATATTTATAAAGGTTACTGATTTAGAGGATCAGTTACAATAATTTGTCATGGAATTGCACAGATTCCCACAAAAGCTTTTTAAATCCAGAATGCTTATACATATGCATGCAATGTGAAATGTGCGGAAAGGAAAATGAATTTCTTCTGCTGGCTGATGTTGAAGGTGTAGAGTTAAATCTGTGTAAAGAATGCTCAAAGTATGGCACTATCAAGAAGAGAGTCCGTCCACAACCACGACCTGTCCGAACTCCTGTAAAGATGCCTGAAAGAAAGGAAAGGATTCAGACCATCACTTCTGATTATTCTAGCAAGATAAAACATGCAAGAGAGAAGAAAGGCATGAAGCAGGTCGAGGTGGCAAAAATGATTGCTGAAAGAGAATCTGTCATTGCCAGCCTTGAGTCAGGAAAGATGGAACCGTCCATCAAGCTTGCCAGAATTCTGGAAAAAGCGCTTAGTATAACTCTCGTAGAAGAACTGGAAGTAGAAGAACGTTTCTCTTCAGAGAAAGATCGGGATTCAAAGAATGTAACAATTGGGGATGTTATAAATATCAAAAAGCGATGAATGATCACGTTTGATTTTCTAAACTCACACGCCAGATCTGGATTCCGTCCAGATGATATTCTTTATTGAAATAATCCTGATTTGAGAGCAAGAACAAAAGCCCTTCATCTTTTTCTGTCCAGACCTGCCCATTTAGCATCTGATCAGTCATAAGTATGTAATTGACGTGGTATTTTTTGAGAAGGTTCAAAGTTATGTCAAGATTTCTTGATCTAAAGATTGTATCAGTATCATTTAATGCATCAATATCTCCCTTTGCTTTAGAATATGCATCAGTTACGACCCGATTTCCGCTTGGATGGATTTTTCCTGAAAGGGTTTTGATGTAAGAACCATATTGAGGAGCAGAAAGAATTGTCTGGTTTTGGTCAAAGAACTGCATAGAATCAATAAGGGATGCCTGTGGTTCCTGCTGGATAATATGATTAGCTGAGGCTATCGAGACAAATAACAAACCCAACCCAATTATGTATATGGAGAACTGCCGAATCAAAAGAAGGCTCCATTCCATAAGTATTATGCGATAAAAAGCAACTCCCGCAAAGAAAGATATGCCAAACGATACAAGCGGATTGAAATCAGGAGTGTAATACAAAGACATTACCATTGCAATAATGAATATAAAATATGCAAGATAATACCTGGACTTGTTTTTCCATGTGAAATTAAGGCCGATAATGCATAGGATAAGGTGGAATATGCTAAAGCCGTTAGTGCCTCCAAGATTATATAGAACAGTTGAGAGTCTCTCGACACTACCCGACAGGACGTGAAGATTGTTTAGATATAAAGGAAAACCATACTGGTACAGCATGAGCATTATTATTGATGATGAAAGCATCGTCAGAACAAAAGATGTCTGCTTGCGGCTAAGTACAGAATACATGTAAAGAACAACTGAGACGAAGATAAAATAATACACACCATACATCGAAATCAGTGCGAGTATAACTATTGATAATAATTTCAAGGGCCATTTCCGTGAGAGAAATACGTTAAGAAAGAGCAGCATAAGTACAGAGAGAGTAGAGAATTTATCGAGCCTCGAAAATGATTGTATGAAATTTGGTGTGCAGATAGTCATTATGATGATTATGAATGTCATGTATTTGTTTAGGATATGCCTTCTGAGAATATTATGGTAGAGCCATATCGCCAATGCAGCGAGTAACATACTGACTGGGACATACAAAGACTGGTCGATGTAGTCAATAATAAATGTGTGAGGACTCCGATATATGTGTCTTTGAGTTACAATGTTTTGATCAAATTTTTGGTCTCCCTGTTCTGCAATAGAGATGTGATCATAATATTCAGGCCCGGGAGGGTAACACTCTGCTACCATGCATCTTCCAATTGCTACAATTCCCATAAGAGATATTGCAAGCGCTATGAGAACCCATACATTCACGTATTTAAGGTATTTTTGGTAATTCATTCTAAATTTTTCAATCAGGAAGTGACCGTCGTAGTACTAAGTCGGTTTCGTTGAATATTTCAGATAATGCAAGCCTATCCCTATACTCATCCCTGATACTGTTTTCCAGGCAGTTCTTTGTTGAGTACAGTATAATGTCTTTATATTTTGAAAAATCTATGCAACTTGCTTTTGAATATTTCAATATAGGTACTCCAAACCTCTCTCTCTCCCATTCTGACAGCATGATGTACGTTATGTTGTAATCCCTTATTATCCTTAGTGCATCAATAATGAATGGCGTAGTGTATAACTCTTCGATATCATTGTACAATTTGTCTGGATTGTCATATTTCAGATACTGATCAGATAGAATTAATCTAGAATCTTTGAAGTATGTTATCATGTTTGATGTATCTGGAGAGCTGATTACAAGATCTGTCCGATTGATTTCTGATTGTTTGAGCACCTCAACCATGTCTGTTACCTGTGACTCTGATAATGTAGTGATAGAATTAGATATTGTCACAATCAAGATTGAGATTATTGTGATGAGGATGATACTAATCCTGATCAATGGACCATACTTTGCAACTTTGGTCTTTGATATGTATTCATTGATATAGTTGTAAAATAATCCCAATAATAGAGCAAAGATAATTCCAAGAAATATCAGACCAACTTTCAATTTGATAAGATTAAATATGATCAAGACCATGACGCTCAGTCCAATAGCCAGTATGAAATTCATTTTGTGATTTCTTTCTCTGAATATGTATTTGTATATCATATATATACCAGCCATGAAAGGTATGAGTCCCACACCCGCGATTATACTGAAGAAATCAACACCATAGTAATACTGTCCAAGAACACTTTGGGGTATGTTCTGCCATATTATGTTCGGACCAAGCAACAGCATTTTGTTCTTGTAGATAAGAAATGTGAACCAAACATATAGTAGCATCGTAAAAATGATGATTTCAGTCTCCTGTTTTTTCAGCTTGACCTTTTCGGTCTGTAGAATTATGAAGTAGAATATTATTGAGAGAATGAATATTGATATCGCAGGATGCAAGACTATCAGAGCAAGCAGGAAAATCAAATAACGATGTTCATGCTTTTTCTGTGTAATGTTCATGAATGAATAGCTCAAAAGAAAGAATACAGGAATAACAATCGTATATATTGAAAGAGAGTCGAAAGTCTCAGTGAAGAAAACAGGTATGAATCCTGAGACTAATGCGCTAAGCAAAGAGGCAGTATCATCCTTTGTAAGATCTCGGACAATAATGAAGCATACCAATGATACTAAGGCTGCAAATGCATTTGGAATAATAGTTGATGCAATCTCAATCCCAGTGAAATGTGAACATAGTGCTATGATGTAATTGTATGCTAGATTATCTGTATACAAATCAGATGAAACAATTTTTAGTGGATCAGGTATTAATGAACTTGCTATCTCTTTTGTATGGACCAAATAATCATATGCTTCAGGCATGAAATGCGGATGGCTTACAGAGAAAAACAATCTTGCTGAGAGAACCACAACGAGTATGGCAATAAGCCATAGATTGGTCTTTTTCATATTTCTTATTCTATGTTATATCTATAAAAAACTATCTGAGATCTTTTTTCTTATCCTGATCCAATTTTAACAAATTCTCAGTTTTATTCAGAAAATGAAGATTTTACAGATTGGTTTCACTTTCTACGTTGTCAATATTGATTAAGTTCAAAATATTGCTCTCATATTATCCTCGATTTTGCAAGAGTATATATTGAGTTAGCCTGGACATTTGCTGCGTTTACAATATTCTGAGATTCAATGTTTTCCTCAGGACAGTGGCTTTGTCCGTTGCATTTTGCGAGAATCAAAAGACCAGGAATTGTCGAACCATCAGATTTATTCATCTTCATGACGGATACAATGTCATGACCTGCTCCGCTTGGCACGTATGCAGTTTCGTACCCAAGTTTCACACTTTGGTTAAATGCAAGGTCTTGAAGTCTTTGATCCATGTATTCAACAGGTGAAGTCGATGAGAGATGCTTAACTTCAGCTCCATTTCGTGCTGCAAGAACAATCTGAAGATATTGACTTAGTTGTTCTGTATTATTACTTCTAATGTCAACCTGACATCTATCAATGAAATCTATTGGATAGTTGAATTCTGATTTTATCCATGGATATCGTTTTTTAGTGTGATTGATAAGATAAAGTCCTGCGAGGTTAGCATCATTTCGGTATCGGCTTCCCATTGGAGTAGCACCTGAATGACCTGGTTTTCCAAGAATATAAAATATACTTTCCCATTCTGGATCACCTCCTACACGTATTGTCACATTATGCACCTTTTGCATGGCATCTATCATGTATCTCATATTTGCATTTGGGTGCTCCATCCGAATTTCTGCATATCCTGAAATTGTATTTAAGCTACAATACTGAAGAGGAGATTCTTCAGGAGAACCTCCTATGTTAATTACACCAGCAGTCTGGACCAAGTCAACTCCCTTAGCAATCCGTTCGACTGCAAACTTATCAAGATTTACTAGGAAATCCACTATTATATCTGACATAAATTCAATTTGTAACCTTTCAGCCCCCCTAATACTGTTGGCAATCCCAACGTCATGATTCATCAGGTATTGGGCTGTGTGCATTTCGACATAAGCATCTATGGAATCAATAAACTGCTGAGATAAGGTAGACTGACCAAGCCTTAGTTGATTTGTATTGAAATTTTCACCGGTTAAGGGATTTTTTTGACTGTTTATTGCATCCTCCAAAGAAAATCCTTTATCTTCCCTGTCCAGAAGGTCTACACTCATGAGTCCAGCTGCTGCCAGACTGCCTTTATATGCAGCAGAGTATGATGCAGATTCTTCTCCTCTCCAGACTACAAGACCAACACCTTTTGAGAAAAGTTCTCCTGCATCCATGCGTTTCCTGATTTGACTTACGGTCTCAAGAGCACCAACAACACCAATGACTCCATCAAAATTACCTCCCTTTCTTACAGAATCAAGATGAGAACCTGACAAGATATATTTAGTAGAATTTCCAGGAGTCAAAGCGAACAGATTACCCACAGAATCATAAAGATACCTTCAGCCCGTATTCAAGGGCTTTCTGAGAGATGTAATCTATTGCTGCTGATTCAGCATCAGACCATCCAAGACGCTCAAAACCAGAATTTGAAGTATTACCGATACGTCCAATCTTACCTATTTCTTCTATATGACGGCCAATATTGACTTCGTTGAGCCTTATCATGAATACTATAAAATAGAGAACATTAATAAAATGTCGTATTTGACTACTTTGAAGTAATCACTGCAATAGTAATAAAAAAACTATCAATCTTTTTTTAGCCACCAAACACCAGCGTAAACCAATGGTGTGTCAAAAAGTGCCACTGCAACTTTTAGGAGCCAATATGGGATTATCAGAGTAAACATGTAGGCAACAGTAAATTTTGGGCTTATGCCATAGAATGCAATAAACATGAAAATAACGGTATCTATGAATTGGCTTGATATTGTCGAGAGGTTATTCCTTAGCCAGAGGAATTGGCCTTTTGTGGCTTTCTTCCAGAAATGGAAAGCCCAGACGTCATGGGTCTGGCTCATTGAGAATGCAATAATGCTTGCGAGGAATATTCTCATTGTGGTTCCAAAGACTTTCGTGTATTCTCCCTGGACAAAGCTTCTCTCTGCAAATGGAAGCCAGACCGACAAAGCTGTGATCATAAGGACAACAATAAGTGAGAAGAATCCAATTTTTACAAATTCCATCGACTTCTTCTTGCCGTAAACTTCTGCAATAACATCAGTTATCATAAATGTTATAGGAAATGCAAATATACCAACTGAAAAATTTAGTATCCATACTTGAGTTATTTTAGTACCTATGAGATTAGCTGTAACTAGCATGGCGACAAACAACCCTAAGAGTATGTTGGTCTTGTACATCTGTTTTTGACTTATTTCATTGTCCGATGTACTTGGACGGTGTTCAACAGGATTCTTTGCACCTTTCATAGCGCTGTGATAAAGCTCTCGGTTTTTATTCTTTTTGGTAAGTTATCCATTTTATGCGTATATATGCAATTTTCAGGTTTTATTGAGGAAAATATTTAAACTGAAGTCATACCCGGAAATATCATGGAAGAAAGAATTCCAACCGGAAGCTGTGCTCTCGACAGACTTCTGGACGGTGGTATTGAAAAAGGAGTAATATCAACAGTATTTGGTCCTTCAGGTAGTGGAAAGACGACTTTCTGTCTGCTGTCTAGTTTGGCTAGATTAAGGCAAAAAGAACGTGTTTTCTTTATTGATACTGAAGGAGGATTCTCGATATCAAGACTTGCTCAACTGGAGAGCAATTATAAAGAATATCTGGATCACTTAATCTTATTCAAACCTACAACATTTGACAAGCAGGAACAGATTGTCAATTCCTTAGAGAAGAATATTAAGACGGACGTAGGTCTTATAGTTATTGATACAATTGCAAACTTGTACAGGGTTGAAGTCACAAAAAAGGCTGAAAAGACTGATACTATTCGTAGACTCACAAACCAATTAAATGTTGTCTCAAAGATAGCTCGGGAGAAGAATATTCCTGTGCTGATCAGCAATCAGGTTTATTCTAGTTTTGATAAGGTAGATTCAGTAAAAATGGTCGGAGGCGACATTCTGAATTATTCCAGCAAGATACTTATTGAGCTTCAGAAATTCAGGAATGCCCGTAAAGCAATAATCAGGAAGCATAGGAGCCTTCCTGAAAACGAAGAAGTAATATTCAAGATTGTAGAAAATGGATTTTTGGAATGTGAGTGAACTGTTTATTGAGACCATATAGCTATTGATACAATTGCAAACTTCATGTGAGTCTTCTTGAGAAAATTATTAATGACCCAGATTAATAATGCAAAAAGTTGGATAATTAATACTATTCTACCCATTCACAGAATTCAAGATTTGACTTAATGTCATCTCTTGGTTTTGTATTATATTCCCTATCAAACATATCCTTAAAGTCCTTGCTCATAATCAGATTAATGTCCTTGCTCTGGTATATGTGTTCAGACAAAGGGATAAGGCCATAGAATTTTGAGTATTTAGATTCAGTAATCATAATATCGGATGTTAGAATTCCAACCGAGCTCCTGAAAGTTACACCTCTCTTTTTTAAGGTATCTGAAAGCCGTCTTACAGACTTAAGAAGGTTCTTTGCTGTTTCAAACACATGAGTTTTTGCATCTTTGGAGTTCTGGGTTGATGCGTAGAAGATAATATAACAGTTGGACTTGTCGTCCATATAGTCTGCTTTTGAAAGAAGACTTGAAATATCGGTGTAAAATGAATCTATTATCTGCTTAATAGCCCAATTTGAAGTGTTTCTCAGATATACTGTGGGTTTCTTAAAGAATAGTACATGATACTGCTTATCTTCAGCTTGAATAGTGTCGTCCTGTGTAATAAGCGGGATTCCAACAAGACCGGATTTCTTGAGGGGGCGGGAAGGTGTAGCGTTATTGCCTGTTACAACATTGACAGCAACTTTTTGCTCATCAGCTTCGACAGTTTGTGTGCTATCAGAAATTTGAGAGCCAGAATCTGGCTTTTCATGGTCTATTCTGCGGATAAGGCTTTCGATAGATGTCTTATTTAGGATTACGACCGCTATTAGAACCAGAAAAATTATTAGGGCAAGGAATGTGCCATTCTGCCCGATTCCTGCAACTGTTTTGATGGAATTCCCCATCAATTTTGATAACGAGTCTCCAGTTTTATAGTAAAAAGGCCTGTGATCTTCTATTTCTACTGATTTTTCTACAGACACAGGACTTTTTGAAAGCAAATTCTTAAGCTCAGGACTAATGCTTAATGAGCTGCTGCTTGAATCATCCGGATATTCTGCACTATCTGTTTCATCAGAAGTCAGCAATGAAATCAGATCGTTCTCCTGTATGTCTTCGGGATTTTGGATCACAACATCTTCAATGAACTTTTGAATGACTTTTTCTTCAATTGTATATATAGTGTAACTGTCATTTTTCAAATAAGTGGACAAGTCGAAATCAACAGTTTTATTTGGTTTCACACTGACTTTTTCACTAAAGTAATGCTTGCTTCCTGATATGGAATATGCAAAGAAGCTAATTTTATCGTTGTATTCTATATTACCTTTGTTCTTGATGGTTACAATGTTGTCATTCTGATCAATACTTATGGCTCTTACTTCGGCTATTGAAAAGGTAGTTGAGTCCTTCAGTATGCCGCTTTCTGCTTCAATTATCCATTCTCCTGGAACTGCAGACTGGCCTAAATTGAACTGAGCAGCAGCATTTGCAGGGGAAGCAAGAACGATGCTTCTGCCTTTGGGAGGTATTATCTCAAGATCAATAGCACTACGGATGGATTCTCCAGCCTGATCATATAACTCAGGAGAAAATTCAAGTATATCACCTGGTACAAGCGAACGATCCACAATTTCAATTGTCAGTTCAGTTGGAAGCGGAATCACTGAGATGTCAAATTCAGAATATCCTTTGTTCCCTTCATCATCAACTGCCTCAACAGTGATAGTATGCAATCCGCTTGAGATTGTCTTTGGCATTTGGTATTTAAGTTTGGCAGATGGTTCGGTAACTTCATAAGAGTGAGATTTTGCTTCAAGAATTAGGCTGACATCAGCATGGTCCACTGTGCTACCAAAATGATCATTAACTGTAATTAGGGAAAAGACAGATTCCCCAGGAAGATATTCTTTTTTTGTTGGTTCAATAGAAATCTTCAAGTCATCATAAACCTGAATCACTATCTGATTACTGTAGGTTTCCTTATGAAGATAGAGATCAGTAAGGATGAAGCTAATACTGTATGTTCCTGCAGAGATAATACCATTAGCAGTAAACTTGTAAGAAAACTGGCCTGTTTCAGATTCTAAGCTTTCCACAATAAGATCCTGTCCATCTTTCTTAGCTATCATGGTCATCGTGCCTTTGAATGGACCATCCTTTTTTCTTGCTGTCACATCTATCTGCGTTGATTGCCCTAGTTTAAGATCATCCTTTGCAATCTCGAATGTAAGGATATAATCCCCAGAGACACTAAATGTTGGACTAGTCAGTTGGTCAAGTTGAGTGCCATCATTTGAATTAAGCACGTGGACAACCTGGCAGTCCTTGTCATAATTTGACTCAGTCAGATAATATTTTTGGGAATATTGTTTTTCGAGATTCGGTGTGACTGAAGTGCTGTAAATCAGATTTTGGGTCTGTCCACAATCGATCATGATTTGGAATAGCCCCTTAGTGGCTGATTTTACGCTTCCTTGTATATTAATCTCATCTCCAATGTAATAATTATCACCATATTGTGTATTGTCGACAATCTCAGCGAAAGAATTAAGTGATAAAAAGATAAGAATCATCAAAAATACAAAAATCCTGTTAGATATAACTGTCATAAAGAATAATAAAATGAAGTTATATAATTAGTTTTCTTCCATGAAGATATCGACTGGAACTTCAAGCTCGTCATTTTCCCCTATCTTACCTGTAAGTTTTAGATATTCCTTAGCTAGTATGTAGAAGAATAGACCCAGGCTTTTCTTGCCTTTATTATTGCATGGAACAACAAGATCAATGTTATTTGCCTGATTGTTTGTATCGCAAAGAGCAATCAGTGGAA
The DNA here is from genome assembly GCA_021734865.1 of Candidatus Woesearchaeota archaeon. Taxonomy (GTDB): domain Archaea; phylum Nanobdellota; class Nanobdellia; order Woesearchaeales; family JAIPIC01; genus JAIPIC01. The sequence continues at coordinate 14,531 of JAIPIC010000004.1, forward strand.
TACCCATCAAAAGTGCATCCTTAATAGCATTCCTGTCAGGCCATGAATCTGTTATTAGCATAATTTTTACTTCAAGATAGTCTTTCAGGTTAGGATTTGTAAGTATTCCAGGAGGATATCGGCCTGCAAAGAATTTTGCACCGGTAAGCTTTCCGAAAAGTTGTACAGCTTTCCAACCATTTTCACGTCGACTGACGATCAGAATATCTTCTGGCTTATATCTTGATAAGATATTTGCCGCAATCTTGATACGTTCGTCAATCTGCTGAATATTAAGCACTGAAAGACCGTCAGGACGGGTCTTATAAATAAACTTATCCATATAATTAGTTCTATACTTTGTTCCGATGTGGATTCCAGCTTTCAGGTAAAGTACCTGTGGAACCAAAAATGATGCTTCACTCATATTTTTATACCCCTGTAATTCCTCATCGGGGGTTTGGAGTCATATATAAATTTATTGTATTTGTCCGAGTAAAATGTGACTCATTATGAGATAATGCATCCTAAAATACTAGAATATACGATATGTTTATATATTATAATGGCCATACTAATAAGGTAGGGGGATGATAAAGGTCAAAAATAAAATTATTTGACCTAAATGAGACAATATGTTAGACCGACAGGAAGTACTTATATTGAAGGCTCTGATCAGAGATCCAAGGATGTCCGATAATAAGGTTGGCAGACTTACCGGTGTACCGATTCGGACAGTCAGCAGGAAACGGCAGAAGATGGAGTCTGAAGGAGTATTGAAGTATTATGTTTCATACTGCAGTACACATCACGCAAAGCATCTGTATACAATTAAATTCAAGCTTGGAGTAACGAAGCAGAAACTCAAAATGGAGATTATGGATGAGCCTCAGATCAAGACTTTATTTACAGAGAGCATATATTCGTCAAGATTTGCTGAAATTGATGGTCATACTGCCATTCTGATGATAGTCAAGGGACGGACTGACAATGAGATTGCAGAGTCATTCAATGGCAATATACTGCCAAATATGGTAAAAAACCACGGAGACTGCATTCAGGAAATATCTACTATTAGGCTGAGTGAACCGATAAGGAAGTTTCACAACTATCTTTCATTCATAAACATGGAAAATGGGAAAATCAAGCCTGACTGGCTTCTCGATAATATTTATGTATAGTATTCTTCATCTGCGTATTCAATATCTACATAACCAATATCTGCACAATCATTAGTCGGAATGTACAATTAATCTGCTGCATAATTATAATATTGTCTGCAGTATGGTCTATTATCTGCAGTATGAACTATTATCTGCAGCAGAAGCTATAATCTACAGTACTATTCCATTTCCGTGAAATTAAGTACGGCGGATCACCGGTCATCACCGGCCGATATGCATGTATCCTTCTGTTTCTTGAAACTGGTCATCCAATTCGAACCATTCCATGATATGCCTGTCCCTAACACTTGTCCCTATCACTTTAACGCCATCTTTTATCTCTGCAATTATGGAAAATGGTGTTGCTGACCTGTATGATATCCTACGGCGTTCCTGTTCAATCTGATCTTCGGTGAACCATCCGACCGGCCTCAGGTGGTCGAGATGCCAGAAGTAAAGGTATCCTTTTTCGTAAGCCATGACGTGGTCATCACGTTCTCCTGTCAGAGATCTGCCACCTAGTTTGTTCACGTCTATTTGTGGTTTAATATTGAGGTATTCAAGCAATGTAGGCACTATATCAGTAGTGGAACAGACCTGTTCAGGATATGGAAGATTAAGCCCGTCAGGGAAATGAAACATCAGTGGAACATGAAGTATATCCTGATTAAGCCTGCCGCAATGGTAGATCTGACCTTTTTCTGGCTGAAAACCCTCTCCATGATCTCCTGCAATGATAACTACGGTGTTCTCTAGATCGATCATATCAAGCATTTTGCCGATCTGCTGATCTGTTGTGCTGATACTGTAGTCATATCTTTCAATAATATCAGATATTTCGCCTGGAGAGAGGTCTTTCCAGAAGGGTCTGAACTTGATGTCATCCTGCGGAATGCCATTCTTGAATGGTCCTTTGTATCCTGGAACTTCATAATAAGGTTCTTGAAAATAAAAGTCATGCACCATGTTCGTGTGGAACCAGAGGAAATACTGTTCAGGGGGGTTCTCAAGGAATTGTTCTGCCAATTCAAATACATGAAAATGATCCTTAAAAGTGCTGTGCTTTTGTGGGTCATGGCCAATTATATGTTTTGAGTCAGACTGGACAGTATGCATATATTCTGCATGGAATGTGTCAAAACCGCGCGTGTAGCCGAATTTTTCCTGAAAATTCTTGTTCTCGACTATTGCATGGGTACTATAGCCGGCATCCTTCAATTGTTGAGAAATCAGGGGTATTTTTGGATCCATTGTCTTGGTATGGTCAGTTAGTCCATGATTCCAAGGATACATGCCTGTCATTATGCTTGCATTGGCAACCATTGTCCAGGATGCTGCTGACATGCACTTCTTCTGGACTGTGCAGTGCTTCGCAAAATAATCGATGTTTGGTGTAAGCGAACCACCCTGGTTCCATTTTGGTTGATATCCAGGGTTTACAGCTCCTACATGATCAGCTCGAAGGGTATCGATTACCGCAAGCACTACATTTGGCTTTGGCTGGTCTATTGCACGTGAATACTCATTTGTTCTCATTTTCATACCCCATATCTAAACACCTCATTTTGGCATTTCCTTAATTTATTCCATATTCCCTCAAAATTTTCATGCTTCCTTAACTTCTTTCATCGATCCTCCGACGCAGGTGACCAAATAATTGATATTCTCTGCACCAAATGCTTCCTGCATCTCCTTTGATACTGATTCTCCAAAGCAATATGCAAAGACATTACCTCCAGTATTCATCGAATAGAAAACTGGATTTCCTCTGCTGCGAGAGTCCCGGACTATTGTCATCGCTTTGATGCTGTCCGGCTTCCACAGTAAACAATGGCTCCTGCCGGTCTGCAGCACCAGATAATTGAGCATTACATGATCCTCAGCATAGTGGGCAAGATCGTCAATATTTCCTCTCTTCAGTGCATTTATCATTCTTGTCGCTGTTGGTTGGGCTTGTGTGCTTGCCCATTTGAGATTAGGCGAACTGTCAGCTTCAGTGTAGAAATTATGGTGGTTCTTTTGGTACGGAGCCACAGCTATTACGATTTCAAGATCTGCCAGATCGTCAGGGGCAAGAACCTGTTCGGCATAGGCAAACATTCTGCTTTGTACAAGGCTTACGCCTCCTGGTACTGCTGAGCTTGCAGAGAAAGACCCGGCCCTAGCTGCCCGGGAAAGCTGAATTTCATCATAATCCAGACCAAGAAGCTTGTCCATACATCCTGCGATGCAGGCGAATGCGGCCGCTGATGATGCAAGTCCGATATCCGAGGTGTAATTGGCTTTTGAATTCATATGAAAGTTGCCATAATAATTAAAATACTTTACGTGATCTGCCACTTTTCTGCGCGTGAAATCATCTGCTGGTTTTCCATTGATATCTACAGATGTTCTGTTTGTCCCAAGCTCGATCGTTGTCTGGGTGACAAGAGATTCAAGGCTTGTGTACAGCATATCTATCGCAACGATCTTATTGTGGGCGTCTTTATAGTGATGAAAACAGGTTAATCCCTGCACTGGGTGCGCTTGAAAAGTTGTTTTTGGCATAGCTATCGCTACCTCTGTCATTTGAATGCCTTTAGTCATTGAAGCCAGATGATAATGATACGATGTGCTCTCTTCGCTAATTAAGTGAGCTAGCTATCGCTAAAAAAGGCTAAAATGGCCTTACCGGCACAATCAGACAACTATTAGTAGGCAGATATTGCTTATAAATGTTTTTTGACTACCTTGACCTAAAAATATGTTATTTAAGCTCTATTATCACTTAAAATGGCCTATTTGAGCCGTAATAATTAGGGTTCACTCAATAAACCTGTAGATAAAAGCATACATGCGGTTGCGGATCGGTCTTGGAAAGACAGAAAGAGATGATACTTTGAAGAATTCGTAGTATGATGTGGGCTTTGTGTAGGTTTCAAAATTCATTTTGCGGATTGCATCAAATACTCTCGTGATTGATTTTTCATGATTGTTAAGGTCAATCTTTGCATCAATGGTTATATACCCACGTCCCATCTGAGAGAGGTGATGCATATCAGATGTCATGACAATCGGTTTTTTGAGTCTGTGCGCTGCTTTCACCCCAGCCTTGTTCCTGTTGACTTCCCGGGTGTAATACCAGGAGTATTCAACTGCGTCAAAGAGATCTTTGTTCTTGTACAGTCCTCTGCCGATGCATTTGCTCATCATGAAGAACGGATGAGGTGCGATGACATATATGTTATGATTTTTTTTGAATTTTCTTAGATCATCCAATGAGTGTATTGTGGATGCTTGATCTTTCGTAATATTATAGACAAGGACTTCTTTGCCCATGATCTCAAGCTCTCCTGCTGATATTAGTAGCATACCTTTGCTTTTCGCATATTCGATATGTGCTTTTGTGGTCGTGACTGCTGTGTGATTGGTTATCGCTATCACTTTGTAACCTAGCTTGGCTGCATGGTCTATGAGCTGCTTTGCACTATGCATGATATAACCGTCTTTTGGATCTTCTCCAGTATGGATGTGCAAGTCTGCCTTTAACATTTGATAAAGAAAACAAGATAATAATATATAATTGACTATTAATTGATAGACCAACATATTAAATGAGAAAGTCTATGAGATTACGACAATAACTAAATTTATTGACTAAACAGTAATAAAATTGAGAAAGTTTAAATATGTCATATTTAATCAACATATTCATGGATGATGACAACGCTAATTCCATGAATTTAGAGATGGTTCTATCAGAAAGCAGACAAGTAGGGGAAGGTATTCTAGCAAAAATTGAAAAACAGATTTCTGTTTTGCCATCAAAACTGCAAGACTTTCTTGTAGGTGAAGAACAAAACGAAGTTTTCGAGAGCATTTCCCACCCATCATTAGATGTAATTGGCTATGATGATCTTAAGGAACAGGCTAAATCCATATTTGAACGAACTCAAGCAATCATACGAGAGAAAGGTTACAGATTCATACCTTCTTTGTATACGGGTAGAGAACATAAAGAATGCGGCAGTTCTGGATATGAGTTCTATGAAGAAAAAATGCCAGATGTACCAATCCCAATAGTAAAATCAAGATTAAATATGTTAAAAGACTACGATCAACCTATGACACCAAGTGAAGTAAAAATAGCTCGTGAATTGGCTGGGTTACCGACTATTGATGAACATGGACATGTCACAGGAGAGATTGTTCAAATAACTGATTCTTATCAATATTTATCAGCAAGCAGAAAAGAGGAAATAATTAACCTTGAACATGAACTAATAACAGAATTTAGGGATGTTTTACAGGAAGCTTACTCTAGGCACACAAAGGTATTAGAAGATTATTATCAACTGCTTGATGATATTGGCCATGGTTTAATAACACAGAAAGAGGCTAGGGATAGACATATCAAATTTTGTATTGATGCAAGAGAAAAGAAACCACTTAGTAAATTTTATTTTGAAGCAAAAAATTTATCGTATATTGAAGGATACCGAGATGATATCCTAACACCTATGGAATTATCTATTTTGGGAAGAGATTATGATAACCATTTTGAAGAACAACCTCATACTCCATTAGGTATTCAGAAAGGGGATTTATCTATTTTGGATGCAAATAGAATGAGAATGGAGGAGGGTTATTTCATTGCTAATACTGATTTATTTACTGGTTATGAACAACCTTGGGGACTAACACTTGAAAAATTAAATGATAGGGGGCAAACTGAAAAAGGTCCAGAATTATTGGGTCATGAAACATTATCTCCTTTATCTGCAAAACATATTGATTATTTTAAAGAGAGATTTCAAAAAATACTGTTTTCAAGACCGGGAGATATTTATCATCCTAAGAAATAGATTATCATCTTAATTACGATCACTTAGATCATTACTTTTCTTTCTCGCCAGCTCGTTTGAATGTCTCAACAATGTCTATCATGTATTTTCCATCGCCGGTCTTAAACACAACAGGGTCCCCTTTGAACAGATGGACAAGGTCAAGCTCATATTTGCCTGGTTTGAGCACCCTAATGGATTCAAGATCAAGAACAACCGGAGTGTCATCTCCTTCCTTTCGCTCACCAACGAGGTCCATAACGTCTTTTTCAATCTCTTTGGATTCTTCCTCGCTTAAATTGGAAGTCATATTTTTAGCTTCTTCAAGCTTTTCCTTACGGATGTAGAAAAACAGTTTACCACCGCATTTGCAGCCTTTCAGAATCTCGGATGCTCCGTCTTCATAGAACGCATTGCATCTAACACATTGATGTGGCATATTACTTACCCTTCTTCTTCTTGGAGATCTCGTTGGTGAGAAGTTCTATCTTATTAGGATCTCTTTTGATCTCTTTAATAACTGCAGCAGGACCGATTATCGTCATGCCCAGCCGATCTCCAAGAAGCATATTTATGATATTTTTTTTTATCCTCTGAAATAAAGCCAGCGTATCTTTATTTTCGGGATAGATTACTGAAAGCTCTACACCGGTAAACTTTGCGTCTATCTCTTCCATGGTTTTTTTGATAAGGTCAGCTTCCTCTGTCTTCCTGAGCCTTCCCTCAAGGAGGACTATTTTATTTTGTTTTACAACATTCAAAAGTTTAGAAATCCTTTTACTTGAAGGCAAAGCTTCAATATCCGAATATGGTATATATTGTAAAGTTAACATCTTTTTTTCCGTATGAGTAAAAATAAATTAATTGACCATATCAAGCAGAGCTTCGTAAAAATTGTCGATATTATTTCCAAACTTAGCCGATATGCTTGCAATTTTATACTGGGGGAATGCAGATTCAATTCGTTTCATGTCTGATTTCTTAAGATCAATTTTATTGGCAACAATCAGTACTGGAATATCCCTTGCCTGCAGATTTCCAATGATAGTTATATTAACTTGTGAGAATGGATCTTCTGTTGAATCCAATACGACAATAACGACATCCATGTCGTCAAGCCATTTAATTGCGTCGATTACTCCTTTTGTCGCTTCTTTGGCCCGGATCTTAGCTTCCTTTTTTTTCATTCCGGCCTTGATAAATTCTTCAAAATCAATCTTTGTAGCAATTCCTGGAGTGTCCACAAGATTAAAAGATAATTCTTTGCCTTTTGCTTTAATACTGATCTGCTCTTTTATTTGTATTTCCCGAGTCTCGTGAGCAACGTCCGAAACATTGCCCATCTCTTCACCAAGCCAATCAGTACAAATTTTATTTGCCAATGTAGTTTTACCTGCATTTGGTGGACCGTATAATCCAAGTTTTATATGTTTCTTTTTCTTAAAAAGACTGTTTAGAAATTTATCCAGCAGCTTCCTTAATGCTTGTATCATCGTTTATTGGAATGATGGTCTGTGTTTAAAAAGTTTTCGGCGATGTTATCCGGTTTCACTTTGTGTATCTTTCTATTCCTTTCTGAGTTCTTTTTCATATTTTTCTATACGCTTAAGTATGAAATCAAAGTTTGTTTCATCGATATTATCCTTTTTGAAACTTTCCTTAAGTGTATTTTTTAGCTCTTCAAGTTTTACATAGCATATGTCTTTCTCTGTCCTGTAAGAATTGAATACCTGATCCACATTTTCAAGATATTCAATAGTTTTTTTTCTATGTATCTTGGAATAATGCCATCCAACAGCGCCTGCTCCCAGAGCAACAAAAACACCTACCATAGCCCAAAATTCAAATGTCCAGCGTACTTTTTCCTCATCGTCTGTATCTGTTGATTCAGTTTGTCTAATCCTATTGTCTTTGCACATTGTATTACATTCAACAATTGATTGTTTATTTCCAAGACACTCAAGCACGCAATGGTCTGAACACAGTTCGTCACATCCGGAGATGCCTTCTTCAGAACATAATTTTCCACATACGTCATTTGGATTTGGCAGATTTTCTTCAGGAGGTATATCCGCATCACAGATCATTTGACATGCTTTAGTCACATAACCAATTTCTGAGCATTCATTCACACACTCACCATCATTTCCTCGACTTATATCAGGACCAGTCACACAAAACAAGAAAATATCGGAATCATATGCAGAATCGCTAATACACTCCTTAATTCTGTTTTCATATTCTACAAATGATTTTAGACCACGGCATCTCTCTATTGATTCTTCATTAGTGGCTCCTTTTACTACCCACATATTCGTACAAGATTCCATTTCAAAAGGTCTGTCCGCATCGCATTGCTCAATACAAGCCACATCGGGCCCATCTAGAATTATGCAACTGTCTATGCATATTGCTGTTTGTAAATCAAAATCAAAACTAGGTGCCTTTTCGTCTAACGCATATGCTGGCAGGATTAGCAAGATGTTTGCAAGTAATACAACAATGAGGAACTGATAGAATGTTTTAATTTTCAGCACCATCATAACCTCCGATTCTGACTATTTTTTTATTTCTCTTTGATGTTATGATCGTCTCATAAACTGGATTATATACTATTTCTGATTCAAGATTTGAAATTTCCGGCCAGATTTTATTGAGAATCTGAATGATAGCGTCTTGTTTGTATTTTTCACGCTGAGTTTTTGCATCAAGCTTGGTCATATCCGCTTCTAGTTCTTCAGACGACAATCTCATAAGATCTTTAAAGGGAGTGATGTCTAAAGTAAATCTGTACAGTTTGTTCTTTCCAATTTCCGAATATTTGGCAAGATTTTTTTTAATAAGACCATTAATGGTCTTGGATAATGAGTTTTTGGTTTTTGAGGTTTTATCGACAGCTTTTTCAATTGTAAAAGCCTGACTGCCCATAATTTTTATCAGGTTAAGTTCAGTCGGTGACAGGTCAAGTACATTTTTAATGTTTACTGCTGGTTGAATCTTATCTGTTATCTTCAGCAAATCCAGATTCATCATGTCGACATATATGGTACTTACAATGTTTTGAGTCTTGAGGAACTTCTTTGTTTTATGTTCAATTATACATTTCAACAATGGCATGTAGATGATTGATGTGTGAGCTGTATCATTATAATCACCAAAAATAGCAAACTTCTTTGAGCGATTCCGGCCTATGTTTTTTTGTATCTGTTCAAGTGTATACCTTAACGGCAGGTGTGGGATATGGCCAAGTGGTACTTCATCTCGACTATCTTCGTCTTTGGCATCATCATTTTTCTTTAAATCATGTTTATCTGTTTGTCCAGACTTCAGATCTAAGTCTTCTGTTTGAATTTTTTTTGGATAGAGTTTTGCCACGTCTTCAAGTGTCAGGGTTCTGTGCTTTGTCAAGAGCCACCTGCAAGCAAATTCTGTCACTGGAATATTCCTATCCGGGGAGAAGAATACAAACTGTGAAGGTTTCATCGATGGTATCTTTTTTATTATCTGGTCTGTGTCTTGGCTGGTCGAGCTTAGTGCACGCTTAATCTTTTCCAGATCCTGTTTTGTTGTAAGTCTACCTATGGCCCATGATCCTATCTGCGCGAATGCAGTATAATCAATATCTCCGGGGTTCTGTGAGGATAGCATAACACCCAAGCCGTATTTTCTTGCTTGCTTAAGGAGGAGCGTAAGTATAGGTTTTGAGATCGGCTTTAGATTGCCAGATGGAAGAAATCTTGCCACTTCGTCAATATAGAGAAGCGCCTGCAGATCTTTTTTTGGATGTGAGAGCATCCATTGATAAAGCTGATTAAGAAGGATTGATAGGAAGAACTCTTTCTGGCTTTCTGTGTTGATGGAGTTCAGATAGAAGACACTGATCTTAGATTTGCCATTGGGCTTGTTCATAAGCTTCTGGATGTCGATCTTTTCTCCCAGAGAAAATAGCAAGTCGTTTTCTCCCACCGAGAGATATTCTAGCTTATTAAGCATTGTTTTTATTTCTTTTTCATCCTTATTGACAGCAAGCTCCCGCTTGAGATTGGCTATTGTTTTTATAGACTTCCCAGATTTCCAATTTTCATAAAGAAGTTTGTATATTATAGTCTGTGCGTTCCTTCCTTTGTCATCATCACCATAATCCAACAACCCTGCCAGAGATGTGCTGATATTTTGGAAGATTCCAACTGCATCTTCATATTCTGTTTTTTGAGGAGGTGCGATGAGCGGATTGACCGATATCGGGATGCCTTTGGATGATGTTGGCGTATAGATATCGACAAGGGAATTTTTCCTCAGTTCTTCCTGTCTTACAGAAGGGATGCTGTGCTCAGTCAAAGAGTCAATGTCCTCGTTCTCAAAGAGACCGGCCAGGTCACCCTGGGTATCAATTATTATTGATGGGATATTATTGATTGCTGCTTCTTCAATTATTGCCTTTGCGAGCACAGTCTTACCAGATCCACTTGACCCGATCGAGATAAAGTGTTTCTTAAAAAGCTCGGGCTGTACAGAGAATTTTCCACCGCTCAGCTCTGTTCCCAGATCAAATTCAGCTTCTGATTTTGTCATGGGTGTGTTCTATTTAATGGATTATATAAATTTGTCGGGTATGTCCTGTCAGTAAAAGTGATGCTTTTACACGTTTGTTTCACTTATTTTGTTCTTAGATTTCAGAAAAATATGATTATTTGAAATTATCTGATATATATACAATCATATTTACAATAACAGTTAATACGATCATAGTTAATACGATCACAGTTAACACCATCATGGTTAATACCATCATGTATAAAATAAAAAGTTATGCAAAAAGTTAATCATTCGATAATTTCAGTTAAATATAAATTAAGGTTGTCCTTAACGTCTTTGATGATTAATAAAGGCAAGAATCTAGTGATGGATTTAGACGGTACAATATGCACTAAAGAAGAAGGACAGGAATACATCAATGCAACTTTACATGAGGATGTTGTCCAGCAGATGCGAAGGTACAAAGAGAAGGGTTATTATATCATCATTTCGACTAGCAGGAATATGAGAACACATAACGGCAATATCGGCAAGATCAATGCTGATACTCTGAAAACTATACACGACTACCTAGAAAAACATAATATTCCATTTGATGAGATCCATATCGGAAAGCCTTGGTGTTCAGATGGTTTTTATGTTGATGATAGGAGTATCAGGCCTGATGAGTTTGTCAATTTAAGTGAGGAAGAGATAAATGTGCTCTTTAAATAAAAGTTATGGACAGGATTTAGGTAAGCGAAACCTAGTCGTTATCCCAAGTGCACTTAATGTCTACAATGAGATGTTGTTTGAGGTAGGTCAAATACCACATATTCTTATTCCTATCAGTGGTAAATCTATAATTGATTATATTATCAAGGAATACTCTGATAAGCTTGAGAACTGCACATTTCTGATTATAACAAAAGAGAATACAAAACTAATTGAGGAGTATGTCAACCTGAATCTGACAGAGAGATATGATGTCCGTATTGATGAACTTTCAGAGCTTAAAGATTTGGGCTGGACGATACTAAAAGGTCTTGAATCAGTTAATCTAAATGAATTTGACAATGTGATAATCAATTTTGGTGATACTTACATTCAGGATTTCAAGTTCAATGGCCAAGATGCTGTATACTATGCAAAGAGAAGCGAAGCATTTAGGTGGACTATTTTTGATGAAAAAGATGGAAAGATTGAGAGCATTGTAGATAAGGAAATCAATAACTTCACAGATGAAGAACACAATGTGATTGTCGGTGTATTTCTTATTAGGGATGCACAAAAATTAGTTGAAAAATTGCAATCCACTACAGGTTTTTATCCAGCGCTGCAGGAATATCTCAAGGATAGAAAATATGAACTTATTACGGCAGACAGATGGTATGATGTGGGGCATGTTGACAATTACTATTATGCTAAGAAAGTCTTTATCAATAAAAGATTTTTCAATACTGTAAAGATCGACAAGCAGAGGGCTGTCCTGACAAAACGCAGCAAGAATATCGAGAAATTCATAAATGAGATTAAGTGGTATTTAAAGCTGCCAAATAGTTTGCAGTATCTGGTTCCCAGAGTATTCAACTATTCACTGAGTTGTGAGGACCCTTTTGTTGAATTGGAATACTATGGATATCCTAGCTTATGTGATGTATTTGTATATGGAAACTATGACCTAGGGGTTTGGTATTATATTTTTGAAGCTATCTTCTTCAGCTTGGATGAGATGGGGCAGTATAAGCTTGATTGTTCTAAAGAAAAAATAAGGAATTCACAAAATGATATGTATGTTAAGAAGACTAAGGCAAGGGTTAATCAATATAGTAAGTTCTTCAAGGAGTTGATGGGTAAAAAGATGATTATCAATGGTGTAGAGCATAGGCCTTTATCTGAAATGCTGAATTTGCTCGATTCAGCTTTTGATATTCTGATAACAGGGGATTCATTAAATATTATCCATGGTGATTATTGTTTATCGAATATGCTTTTTGATCCAAAACAGAGGATCCTAAAACTGATAGATCCAAGAGGAAAGTTTGCAAGGTTCAGTGTCTATGGAGATTACAAGTATGATTTGGCAAAGCTAAGCCACAGCTTTTTGGGCAATTATGAATTTATCATAAATGATCGTTTCACATTCACCAAAGATGGTAATAATATTCAATACAGCATTTACAAAAAAGATAAACAACAAAAGATATCAGATATGTTTGAACATAATCTCAAAAAATATTATAGAAATGATCTAATCCAGATAAAATTCATTGAAGCACTGCTTTTCATCAGTATGATACCGCTACATTCTGACTTTAAAGATAGACAGATAATTATGTATTGTACTGGATTGGAGAAGCTATCTAATGTTTTTGATCAGATAAGATTTCCAACAGGTTAAGGAAAATGAAGATAATTATAACCATGGCTGGGGAAGGAAGTAGATTCAGGAAACAGGGTTTTGATATGCCAAAGTACATGATCATGGCTCGTGGAAAATCCTTATTTGAATGGTCTATATCTTCCTTAAAAAATTTTTTTAATAATGAATTCATCTTTATTACTCGAGATACACATAAATCTGTCAGATTCATTCAGGATAGCTGTGATCTCCTTGATATCAAAAACGCAAAGATAATTGAGCTCGACCACCTTACAGCTGGTCAGGCAGCAACAGTTCTTAGAGCAAGGGTGCTTTTTGGCAATGAAGAACCAATTTTAATATACAATATCGATACTTATGTTGAGCCGGATGCTCTTAAACCTTCAGATATACAGGGAGATGGATGGGTTCCAAGTTTTATCGCTGAGGGTAGTCACTGGAGTTTTGTTAAGGTTGATAATCCAAATGCAAAATCAGGTCGGGTTATTGAGATTGCAGAGAAGGTTAGGATTTCAAACCTAGCTACTATCGGACTTTATTACTTCTCAAGTATGGGATTGTTCGAAGAAAGTTATCGCACTCATGTCTTCAATAACGAGAAAGAGCATTACATCGCTCCAATTTACTCAGAAATCCTCAATACTGATGCAGGTGTTTATACTACTATCATAGACGAATCAAAGATACACGCTCTTGGTACGCCTGAAGAAGTCGAGGCTTTTGATCCAGATTTCATAAATAAACAGTGATCTGGTTTTTAGATAATCGTCAAGGCAAGGTTTTTCCAAGTAGTGACATAATAAATCTAAAGCTAAATCCTGATTTGCATTTATTTTGTGATGCAAGGTTGCGTATTTGTGAAATCAATTTGGAGTATTCGGGCTTGGATATCTTACCTGAGTATCTGAAATACAAAGCTTTTAAGTAAGCTTTGTCAATGAACATTTGTTTATTGATAATTTTTCGGATTGAATCTTCATCTATTATTTTATTCTCTTCCATTAGCCCAGCAAATGGAGAAGCGGCCAAATGGAACCTTCCTTTTGCCAGTATCCAGTCAAGCTGTACTGATGTGCTCAAATTTATCTTTCTGAACTGCGACGCGTATTGGATAGTAAAAATCTGATCTGCTGTTATGTTCCGGTCATCCATAAACTTAACTTTCTTTGCTTGAGATGTTCTGTATATGTTTGCCTGAAGAGGTGAGAATATGAAGTGGTGCCATGAGATCTTGTTTTTTATATATTCTTTTGCGTCGACAACACTATCGTGCTTTATTGTTCGGTCGATAATGGATGGTTTGCCCTGGTCTATCATCCTGAATCTTGACATTGTCATGCCGATTGAAACATCTTGCTCCATGAGATTAATCTGTCTGGAGATTCCATTTTCGGTTGGGATGCGGTCGTTGTTGAATAGGAATATGAGGTACTTTCCTTTTGCTTTTCTGATGGCTTCATTCCAGTTTCCTATCCTGCCTAGGTTTTTTTTGTTTTGAATGAGCCGCAGAGAAGGGATTTTACTGCTGGATTTTTTGATTATCTCTGCTGTTTTGTCAGTAGAACAATTGTCTAGGACAAGGATTTCAATGTCTTCCATCCTGATATTTACATGTGAATCAAGAGGGATATTTTTGCATGATTCTATCGCTCCAAGGATGGAGGATTCGCTGTTATATACTGGCAATGCGATTGTAAGTTTCGTGTCGTTTTTCATTTAATCTCTTGTCTCAAAGTTTTATCTCGCAGTCTGGTCTTAAAGCTTGTTCTCAAAAGAGTCAATCGAACTGATCAACATTTATTTTAATCAGTTTATGAATTTGAATCAGTTTCTAAAATATGCTGACATAATGTCTTTTGCTTCATCCAGGTCTATGACTCCCAGTATCATGGACAGGATCCCGTAAGCAGCCAGACAAGCGATACCGATAATCGGGACTGATATGAATACATTTGTCGGAATGATTTCTTTGAGCTGCAGCAGACCGTACGTCACGGTCAATGTGATAATAATGGTCTTTATCCATACAGCCCAGTCAATATGAAATTTGAACATCTTTTTCAACCACACTGTGGAGATTATTGTCGTGGCCAGGAATCCGATGCTTGTAGCTATTGCTGCACCGACTATTCCATAGGGAGGAATCATGATAAGGTTCAGGACAATATTTGCTGTGACTCCGATGGCCATGATTATAGTATTATTTTTTGGTTTTTCAACGCCGCTGAATATCCCTTGATTGAAATTGCTTAGCGATAGAAATGTAACTCCTATTAGGAGAATCTGAAATGGTAATGCAGCTGCTATGTATTCTTCTCCAAAGAAGAATGAGAGCAATTCTGCTGCCAACACAAACGGGACAATGACTACAGGCATCATGATTACGGGAGAATACTTATGAATTAGTTCAACGCTCTTTGATATGACTGCCTGCTTCTTCTGGGTCCACATTTCTGAAGTGAAGGGAAGAACGACTTTAGACAATGCGTTGCTTAGGAAAAGTATCATCATCGCAGTGGGTACAGCCGCTTGGTAGAGTCCGACCTGTGTGAGGTCTTTGAACAGAGTAAGCAGGATGGTGTCGGTATAGACAAAGATGTAGCCACCTGCTGAGGTCATAAAAGCCATTAAACAAAATGATTTTACGCGGCTGGCCAACCGGGGTGATATATGTCCTTTAACTTTTAGTATGGAGGTCCTGTAGAGAAATATTGGAAAGAATATAATCGGCATTATCATGTATGTAATAAGGTAAGCGAGAAGCGGTGCTATCAGGCCGTCAACAAAGAAAAAAAATGTTACCGTCAGGCCCAATATGAGAACCATCCTTAGTGGCTCGATAATCGAAAATATATTCATCTCCTGGCATCCCTGAAATGCAGAATTTATTATTTCTTCAAGAAAGCTCAGCAAGAAGACTAATCCAAATAGTATTATGATTGTGCTGATTCCGGTCACATGGAAGTAATTGAGTTGGATGAATTCTGAGAATCCTAAGAATATTAATGTGATCACGATGCTTATTGCTGCCTGTATTAGGAGTATTGTAAAGAAAAGTCCTCTTATCTCTGAGGTTTTTTTCTTAGTCTTAAGTTCAGGAAGAAACCTTACCAGCGACTGGTACATACCCAGATTCCTAAATATTGCAAATGAGCTAATAAGTGCAAATCCGGAGTAGAATAGACCAAACTGGTCTATTGAGAGATGCTTTGCCAGGACAAGCCTGATCAGGTATGCCAGACCAGCTGCAATGACAGCCATAACCAAGAGTTTAGTTGAATCTCTCAATACGCGTCCTGTATAGTTTACCATCAATGATCAAAGACAATTCATATATTTAAGTATATTCATGCGCCATGTCCTATAATTGGGCAAAAAGTTTTAAACCAATAGCAATTATGCTTGTTACATGATTTTACTGTTTGACAGCTTAATAACTGATGTGCCTTTAGTCAAAGGTCTTTATTCTGAGCTTGATGATATCAGAAAAGCAAGCTATGCTTATCGGTTCAGGGACCGGTTGGAAGTTACTAAATACACTTTGGCAAGCTATGCTGTGCTTGATTGGTCGTATGTCATAATTAGGTATGAGTTTACAGAGTCTGGTAAGGAGACTGAGTTTGAGGAGTTTGCCAGGGGGCTGTTTCCTGATGCAAAGATCATAAATGGCAGGGCAGACACGCAAAAGAAGTTTCAGGATTCTGTCAGGCTGATTGAAGATCTAGATGATGAATGGGTCTTTTATGCAGGCAATAACGACCATCCGTTCATTGCTCCTGATACAGAAGTCTTGGATGATTGTGTGAATGCTCTTGACAGGCTGAAGGAAGATCATGAGTTTGTGACGATCAATTATTCTCATTTCACTGAAACACTGAATGCGCCGATCAAGGGAAGCATTGTCCATGAGGTAGGGTATCCGGATGTTGAACTGCTGGAAGACAATGAGAACTACAGTGTAGCTCTTTATCCAAATGGTTGTTTTGGATCGACTCAGATTGTGCACAAGCATCATTTTACTAAATGGTTCTGCACTGGACAGATCGACGGGAGGGTTGTGCGTGCTGAGGATGTTGAGAAACATGTACCAATACGCAATCAGGTCATGATTAATCCAAAGAGACCTTTATGCGAACATTATGATGGTTATTCTCATACGAGGAAATTTGGGTATTATATCCCGACAGATGTTGTTCCTCCTCTGTTCATCCCGGATGGGTTCTTTGAAAGAAAAGTCAGGATCGCTTATGGGTATGATAATAATCGCAAAGGCTGGGTAAACATGAATCCGACAAATAAAGTATTTAGTTTCAGGGATAATAGTACCGGGACTGACTTAAGGATAGGATTGGATGATGTTCCGCTTTTCTGGAAGGATAGGATCACTGAGACCGATGTTAACCCAGACGCAGATCTGGATGATCTTACAGATGCGAGCAAGGAATACTATAAACAGATGGTACATCCCTGGTTACGCAAGAGCGCTTTCTATTATCGGATGCTGAGAAAACGTCTTGAGTTGCACGGTAGGCTGGCAAAACTGATTCCAAAGAAACTCAAACCGCATGTCCTTAGGTTCAGAAGCAAGTTTCAGAGATAACAATATAACAGGTTATTTTTTTGAGCAGAGAAGATTTTTATATTGCTCAGAGATTTTTTTCCAGTCAAAAACAGTTAATTCTACACCGGACAGGTTTTTCTTATAAGATTTGATCTGTGATAGTGTTTTCGATATGGCTTTTTGCCAGTCATCTGTTTCAAGGCTTTTGACAATAGTCCCTATTTCGTGATGACCAGGTATCTCTTCAGCCCTGCAGAAGGCGCTTACAATAAATGGAAGCTTGTATTGGATCGCTTCCAGAATTACCATGGGAAATCCTTCCCATCTGGATGGGAATATCAAAAAGTCACTACAGGAGTATTGGGCTGCCAGTTCTTCATGGGGAACCCTGCCTACGTATTCAACAAATTCAAGATGTTTAGCAACCTTATATTCATCAAATCCCACTATCCTTAGTGTTAATCTCTCATTTGGAGTTTCGTCTGCCTTCCTTTGATTATATTTTTCGACTGCTGCAACCGCTATATCAAGTCCCTTCCTATATATGCTTGATCCGACTATGAGTGCAACCGGACCCGAGACCTTGGAGGTTTTCTTCGTCGGCGATGGATTGATCTTGTCCAGGCCATTATAGATAACCTGATATTTCATATGATGTTTTGTTCCATAAAGTTCGATCAGCTTCTTCTTCGTGAAATTATTGATTGAGATGATTTCATCAACTGATTGGACAGAATGTTTTTCGACGAAATATGTCCAGATCGTTGGAATCATTCCTAGTAATTTCTGATGCCACATGGTCACCGGAAGGTTCTTGAGGTATGTCCATATCATATCAAACCCGGAACCATGCGCTGTCAGTATGATTCGGCATCTGATCTGGTCGCGATCGAGATGATAAGCATATTCATATCCATGTATATTGACCACATCTTCAGGTTTTGCATGTTTCTTGAGATAATCAGATACTTTTTTTGCATATTTTAGCTGTGAATACAGGAATGCAAGATCAAGGAGCTTGTCTGAGGGCGTTTTGAGATTGATACAATCAATGTCTTTATACTTGAATCTTGAAGGACGACCGGTGTCATTGCAGATAACAGTAATCTGCTCGTGGTCGATCTGTATATTTTCAAGAATATTACGAACTACCTGCTCGACTCCACCACCGCAGTAAGGAGATTTATTCAGGACAAAATAATACATGGAGGGGTTTAGGCTATTTTGGTATTTAAGATTATTGTTGTGCAGTGACTTTTTTTGGATGAATGTACATCCATATTTTGATATTCATATTTTGATATTCATATTTTTAAAAACAGATCCATCAGTCCACAAAATTTAATAAGATGTGTGTTATACAAGAAGTCATGGCTGAGGAAAAGAACGAAGGGACAGATAAAAAACAGGTTAAGAAACACAAGAGGGGCGGTTTTTTCGTAATGCTGATTTTTGTTCTTTTGATCGCTGCAGCAATTTACTATTACATCACTTATATGCGCTGATGATTAAGGGACAGATAATAAGCGGAAATTTTGGTTCGGTAGTTCTCCGTCAGAAATCGGACCAATTGATTGAACTGGGGGAACTGTTAGTAGCTAATGGGAGGTCAGGAAAGATTCTTCTCCAAGTATATGATCTTGAGTACGCCAGCCAACTGTCTAAGCAAAATATGGAACTTGTAAGTGGTATGAACCTGGAAGAAGATGAAGATTTGGAGTTTATGGATCCAAATATAAGAACTTATAATCTTGTTATGGCAAAACCTCTGGTTTCGATCTCGAACCATAAGTCAAGTATATGCAAAGAGCTGCCAATTGTCTTTTCCAATGTTTACAGCGCCGGAAAGGATGACCTGACTTTTTTGGCTTATCCTGAAAGGCCTTTGGTTCTTGGAAATCTGAGGAGCGGTTCAAAGATTCTTGATGTTGACATATCACTTGAAGGGGATAAGGTTTTGTCTGAGCATGTCCTGATTCCTGCTGCGACTGGGAAGGGAAAGAGTAATCTGTGCTCAGTTATACTGTGGAATGCTTTGCCAGAGGATTACTGTGGTTTTCTGGTGCTTGACCCTCATGATGAATATTATGGAAGGTCTGGTATTGGGCTTAAAGACCATCCACAAAATGACAAGGTTTCCTATTATACTTCAAATAATCCGCCTCCTGGTGCAAGGAGCTTAAAGATCAATTTTGAACATCTGACACCCAGACATTTCAATGGTGTGGTTTACTTTTCTGATCCTCAGATGCAGGCTATGAGCGCTTATTATAAGCATTACGGTAAGAAATGGGTTGAGGCTGTCCTAAGGGATAAGGAACTTCCTTTTGATTTCAATGAAGCCACGATCCAAGTGCTCAAAAGAAGACTTGCGTCACTGCTTGACCTTGAGATACAGAATAGCATATTTGTGTGCAGGGGTGTTTTTGATACAGAAGCTGGAATGAACACTATTGGTCAGATGATAGATGACCTTGAGGATTCAAAAGCGGTCATTATCGACACATCTAATTTTTCAAGCTCTATTGAAATCCTGATAGGTTCGATTGTTGCAAATGAAATATTCAGACGTTATAAAAGGTATAAGATAACGGGAGAGATAGACAGGAAACCTGTTATATCCATTGTTCTTGAGGAAGCTCCAAGAGTCCTTGGCAAGGAGGTTCTTGAAAGTGGACCGAATGTATTCTCGACAATTGCACGTGAGGGCCGGAAGTTTAAGGTCGGTCTGTTTGCAATCACTCAGCTTCCTTCGTTGATACCAAGATCAATACTGGCTAATATGAACACAAAGATCATTCTGGGCATTGAGATGGCTCCCGAGAGGTCAGCGATAATTGATTCTGCTTCGCAGGATCTCAGTTCTGATGCACGCAATATTGCCAGTCTTGACAAGGGTGAAGCTATCATCACGAGCAATTTTGCCAAATTCGCTACTCCAATAAAGATTCCTTATTTTCCTGATGTTGTCAAGGAAACACAGAATCAGCATGTAAGAGAAACACATAAGGTCAAGGATGAGCGGTTCAGCGGAATGAAATTAAGATAAATTACTTTTACTAAATGTTCTATTGCACATTTCTGTTTTTCTTTAGAACTGTTGAATTTTTCTTTATAATTGAACTCTTGAAGATTTTTTCTTTATACGGTCTGATTCTCAAAATTTCAGGTGCAAGCCCATGTTTTGCGAGGAGTGCCCTGAGTTCTTTTATTTTGATAGTCTGGTCATAACCAAGATAAATGGTGTCTGGATTTATCCTTATTATTGGAGCGAGTTTGTCTTTTTTGTCTCCTAACATTACAATATGTGCAATTCCAGCTTTTCGAATATTCCTAAGACGGACTATCTCACTATTATCAGGTAATTTTCCTTTGATTTTCTCAACATTTGTGTCTCTAGCAACAATAACAATCAGCTGGTCGGCTCCCTGAGATGCTTTTTTAAACAGGTAGATGTGACCTTTATGCAGATGGTCAAATGTGCCAAAAACCATCGCTTTTGTGGGCTTGTATGGAGTCGTGTCGACAGTCAAGACTTTATGACCTTTTTGGATTGCTTCTTCTCTGCAGATGTCAAATATCTCGCTATCCAGATTTTCTCTAATCTTTTTTTCTGAATAGCCGCGGTCTTTGAGACGACTATTGAGTTCTGTTATGTCACATTTTGTTATTAAGACGTATTGAACCAAATCAGGTTCCAGATTGTGAGCAAGATGAGAATCAACAACAAATCTGCCTTTAGAATCTGAATTATTGGATTTCTCAGATTCATTGGTTATAATGTCTCTAATCCTTCTACATAGTTCTTTTATGTCAACGACCCTGCAGTCCCTCTCTTTGTCGTATTCTGATCCCATGTTTGATATTATTTCATTTACGTCGAGGTATTTGTAATTTAAAGTCCTTGCCAGCTTTTTTGCTATTGTGGTCTTGCCTGTCCCAGGTGTTCCAGATACTATAATAGCCTGTGCATCTGACGGAGAATCTGTTTTTATTGTCATAGAATCTTTGTATTGGTAGATTATATTAATACTTTCGGAATATATGGTCTGGATTTATATAATTTCATTTCAAATTGTGATGTGTGTTAGCACAAGATAAGAAGTTTTTGAGCAGTATTGGACTAATAATATTTCACTTAATGAAAATTTCACTTAATGAAATCACTGAGCTTCTTGATCATCTTTTTCCTGTCTCTGATCGATTCGATCGCTATTGCGACTGACCTAAGTCCCAGTTCCTGCTCTATCCAGTTTGCAAAATCATTATTTTTCTTTGTTACGTGCTTTTTGAAGTCCTTGTCAGACATCAGCTCAAGCTCTTTAATAAGCCCAAGGAAGGTCATCGCTGTTTTTCCGTTATATAGCTGTATGGGATTTGCCGATTCTTTGTCGAGAATAGTCTTAGTTGGTTGAACAAGTGGGTCACGTACATGTTTCCTTGGCATGAATTTAAGAGCATAATGAAACAAGAAGCTCTTCTTAACAAATGACTGAAGAGCGATTATCAGAATAAATAGTAAGATAGAATATCCCGCCAGATAACCCAAGCTGAGAGTAACTGTACTAATAGGCTGGTCAAATAAAAGGATTTTCTTGAGAGTTTCTGATGCGAGAAGGAAAGGGTTGTACTGGACAAACTGCCTAGCTGTCTCGGGCATACTTTCAAGCGGCAGGAGGATGTCTGATAGGAAGAGGAAAAGACTCCCCACACATATTGATGCAATCGTGGCTGTCTCTTCGCTGTTGAATAGATAACCTATAAGCATTCCTACAAGTGTAAATAGAGAGATGATGAGGACGAGAATCAATGATGCTATAATGATGGAACTTGAGAATTCATTAAGGAATAATCCGTAATATATAAAACCAATTATGATGGTTTGAACAAAAATCATTATCAAAGCCGTCAGGTATGTTCCAAGAACAAATGTTACGCTGTTTGTAGGTGTCACAAAGTTTCGGAAAAACGCTCTTGTGTTCTTTTCCATAAGCACCAGAGTCGATGACAGCAGGATGCTTACAAACATGATTATTAGGACAATGAGTGCAGGTATCATATAATTTAGATGTGTCTTTTCTGGTATGACTGTCTTTATATCAGTCTTGATTGGACTGACAATTGTTGAAGCATCTCCAATGTCAATTCCATTTATTGCATTGAGAATTTTGGAATTTACGTCTTTAATATCACTAATTTTTACCTTTGATGAGTCTACAAGTTTTTTAATCGATTCAAGTTTTGTCTTAATCTGTGTGCGGCCTTCGCCAGCTTTCGTAAGCTTTGAACTGACCGAATCAAGCTTTGAGGATATATCACCCAGTACAGTATTTATCTGTTCAAAATTATCGCTGTCTATTGCTTCTCCAAGCTTTATTCTGCTATAATTTATGTCATCGAGGGCATCATCCAGCTTGTCAGTGACGTCATCTTCATCTGAGGCATTTATATTAAGATGTCCTACTTTTGATATGGCTGAGTCGATCTCATCTTCAGCTTCTTCAAGAGAGTTGTTTATATTCTTGATTATGTTCTTGATTTTTGTCTGTATAGACGAGGAGCTTTTCTTAACATCATCAACCTTGAATTCTCCTTTATTGAAGTTAAGATCCAGGCCGTCAAGAACTTCATTGACTGAACCTTTAAAGGTATCAATGGAATTCTTGTCTGTGATAAGTTCGTCAAGCTTTGAGTTGTATCCTGAGATCTGCTCTTCGGTGAATTTTAGCTGTGTGACAAGATCATTTGTCATATCCAGTGTCAATTCAGAGGCTCGTTCTTTTACCTGCTCGGTGAGGGTTTCACGTATCATCCAGGCAAGATTGACTTTTGAATAGTCTATGTGAATCTCGATTATATTTTCTTTACCATCTTTTATCTCAAAATCAGGAGGGAATATCAAGCAGGAGTGAATATTTCCCAGCTTAATCTCTTTAATGCATATCTCTTCTGTGTCATACTTAGTTACATGATAATTATCTTGAGACAACTTTGAGACAAAACTGTTTGAGAGTTCATTGAAATTCTGGGAATAGACACCTATTTTTAGATTGTACTGGCTTGTGTTATTGAATGCCATTCCTACCAGAAGGATTATGATTAACGGACCAAGAATAACTATGAGGGCAGAAGTCCTGCTCCTGAACAGGAGCTTGAAATTCTTCGAAATTATTTTTAATATTTTTCCCATTTTGTATACGTTTTATACCGCTCTGTTTATCTGTTGATCTGCACTGAGTATGTCTGTACCTGTCAGATCCTCGAAAACTTCTTCAAGATTTGGTTTAACAATTTCAATATTCAATAAGTGCTCGTTGGAACTTTCAATATAGTGAAGTAGGAAATGCAGCATATGCTCGGTGTGATCAGTCTGTATAATCAGCTTGTGGCCCTTGTTTATTATTTCCCTAATCTTAACCTGTTTATTTGAGACGAGCTTCTTGATTATGTTATCATATTTTGCGGATAATGTTTCAAGATGTATCTCGTCAGGGCGCTTGTGCAGTTTTTTGAGTTCATTTGATGACCCCATATTAACTATTTTCCCAGTGTGAAGAATCGCAATTCTGTCGCACAATGTTTCGACTTCATCTAAAAAGTGACTCGATAGAAGGATGGTTGTTCCTTTTTCATTGATTTTTTTAATCAAGCCCCACATCTGTTTTCGCATTATCGGGTCTAGATCACCGGTTGGTTCGTCCAATATCAGAATTTTGGGATCATGAATGAGTGCACATGCAATATCAAGGCGTTTTCTCATGCCTCCCGACAAATTCTTCGCGAGGACATCTTTTGATTCATATAGGTTCATAAGCTTCAGAAGAATCTTGGTGTTTGAATGTATGATTTCTTTTGACAACCCATACATTGCGCCGAAATGGTCTAAATTCTCGACACAGGTTAATTTTCCGTAAAAAGATGGCATCTGTGATGCGAAGCCAAATGTGGTTTTTACATCTCTCAAATTTTTGTAAACAGAACGGAACTGGTTATTTGGATCATATTCCAATAAGTGATCAACTTTGAATAGCACGTCTCCTTCGTTTGGTTCGATAAAACCAATCATCGTGTTCAGAAGTGTTGTTTTTCCTGATCCACTCATCCCGATTATTCCAAATATTTCGCCGGCTATTACTTCCAAATCAATTGAATCCAGAACAATATGTTTGCCAAAATTTTTTGAAATATTATCTAGTTTGATTATCGGATAAGTCATGGGTCATTACATTGGAATAGGGTTCTTAAATTTTGTTTATTACTTACCAGAAGTATTTTGTTTCTTTTTTCGATCAATCACGACAATGGTGATGAGAAATGCTGCTAGGAAAAATAGGGCTCCAAGGATAAACCACATGTATCCATATTCTGAATGTAAGAAAGACTGAAATAAAGATGGGATATTTGGGTTGGGTATTGCGCCAGAGATATTTGAAGCGACATTAGATGAGCTGCCAAATGTTGCTTGTGCCATCTCTTCGGCTGGCTGCATTGCTTTTAAGACTGGAGGAACAGCATCCGCGGCCTGTCCAGCATCATACAATCGTGCTTTTTCAAATACTCCATTGGCAAGTGATGGAGGTTTATTACTGAAATATAGTCCTAATCCAGCCAATAAACTGACTGCGGTTGCAGGAAGCAGGCCTTTAAGTTTTGAGAGAAAATTTTCACTCTTGCTGTCTGACTGAGGTGCAATTATCACATATTTATTCGTCAGGGAATAATGGTTGACTTCCTTTCCCTTTTCGCTGTAATGAAATTCGTCAGCTGTTATTAGTTTTGCTTCCTCAAGAGCTTTAAGGTTATAATGGACCGTTGACATGGGTAAATTCAATTTTTTGGATAGTTCACTTTCGGTCATACTTTTCTTGGACAATATCTCAAGTATCTTTCTTGAAGTATTATTGCTGATTACCTGAGCAAGTTTCTTTGATTTTTCCTCGTTTAGAGAAACCAAGAGGAAGGATTCTTCTGTCATAATCCTGTAAATTTATTTATTAATATATAACTTTCTAAGGTTTCAGCTGGAATTGAAGCTTAGCAAGAAATTAATATGATTGCCTTATACGGGTGTTCATGCTTTGTTAAAACTGCTTTGTCAATAATTAATTTAAAGCACTGGAGGGATAATATGATTGTAGGCATATCTGGAAGTCCAAAAGATGGAAACAATAATGCTGTTATGAGAAAGATTCTCGATTCATTTGAGAATTCAGAGTTGATAAGATGTGATTCTGTAAAAGTTGCGCCTTGCATAGCTTGTAATTACTGTGCGAGTCATGATCACTGTGTTCAGTCAGATGATGGAAATAAGGTGAATGAGAAGCTTGCAAAAGCTGATGCGATTATTATATCCAGTCCAGTCTACTTTGGAAGCATGACGGGGCAGCTAAAATGCTTATTTGACAGAACCCTTCCTCTGAGGAGGAACGGATTTAAGCTGAAGGGTAAGATTGGAGCTGCAGTGGCTGTTGGTGGATCACGAAGCGGTGGTCAGGAACTGACGATAAAGGATATTCATGCATGGATGCTGATTCATGCCATGGTCATAGTTGGTGACAATAATCATTTTGGAGGTACAGTCCATGTTCCTTATTCAAAAGACAGTTTTGGTGAGGAGACTGTAGAGGGCACAATATTTGCAGTAGAGTCATTGCTGAGGAGACTTAAATGTTAAAGACATTTACTCTGCAGACTCACACTCGTGAGGAATTAGTGGATATCACTTCCCAGGTCAGGGAAACAGTATCTAAGATTCTCAAATCTGAAAACAAGGATTGTGGTGTTGCCATTGTATATACTAAGCATACTACTTCAGGTCTTACAATAAATTAAAATGCTGATCCAGACGTCAAATCAGATATTATCATGGGACTTAAGGATATTGTAAGGGAACTTCCATTCAAGCACTCTGAGGGCAATTCTGATGCTCATATAAAATCGAGTTTGATGGGTTCTTCGGTCAATCTGATTATTGATAAAGGAGAACTTGTTCTCGGCACATGGCAGGGCATAATGTTCTGTGAATTTGATGGCCCTCGGTCGAGAAATGTTGTTGTCAAGATTGTCTAATAATACAATTTCCCATTATCTCGCTGTTCGCGGTCGAGTTGAGAATTAGGCTTGTTTATTCTGGGTCTGTTGGATTCTTCATCACGTCGGCAGGATATGGCAATCTCTTCAAGGAATTGATTCATACCATCTTCCATAGTGTAAGGACCATTCACATGACCTTCTATTGCGGGTGTCCCTGCAAATACGAGCAAATTATGGGATAAATAGTCGATAAACATGAGATCATGATCGACTATCAAAGCCGTACGTTCGTTGTTTATTATGAAATCTCTGATTATTCTAGCAATAATCAGCCTTTGTTCGACATCCAGATATGCAGATGGTTCATCCATAAGATACAGGTCTGCATCCTTTGCAAGTGCTGCTGCTATTGCAACACGCTGACGTTCTCCTCCTGAAAGCTGGTTCAGTTTCTTGTAAAAAAACTGTTTAAGCTTTAAGGGTTCAATAAGCTGAGCATTGTATTTCTGGATCGCATCTCCAAGAAGAGTAGCGACCAACTGCTCAGATTCGTCAATATACTGTGGTTTATATGATACTTTGATATCTCCTTTTATATCTCCCAAGTCTGGTTTTGTGACTCCGGCAAGAATCTTAACAAAAGTGGTCTTTCCAATCCCATTTTCACCGACAACACCCACTACTTTCTGTCTAGTGAACCTGCCTTCTTTTGCTTCAAGTGAGAAATTTCCAAGCTTTGTGCTGATGCCTTCCCAACGACTTATTTCTTCTGTCTCAGATTTGTCTTCTATTAATCTATTGTCAAATGTGATTGGTTTATCCCTAAACCTGATATTTTCTTCTTTAAGATAGCCGCCAAGGTAGATATTTATACCGACTCGGGTTGTTTTTGGCTGGCTCACAATCCCATAGCATGCTTCTTTTCCATACATTATGTGAACAAAGTCAGTCATGTAGTCCAGGATAATAAGATCGTGTTCTACTACAAGGACTGCTGTCTGGTCATCAGCGGATGCAAGTCCCCGGATATATTTGGATACTTTGATTCTCTGTTTTATGTCAAGGTAGCTTGTAGGTTCGTCAAAGATATAGAGGTTTGCCTTCTTTAGTACGGTTGCAGCAATGGCTACTCTCTGGAGTTCTCCACCTGAGATTTTTGATATATTTGTATCAAGAAAACGAGTCAGTCCAAGATCATTTGATACTTCCTCAAAAGCCCCTTTTTGGTCGACTTTTGTCAACAGGTCACGAACAGTACCATTGTAGTTTTTTGGTATCTGATCAACGTTCTGTGGTTTATACGCGATATTAATTTTGCCATCCCTTACTGCTTCAAAGTATCTCTGTGCTTCTGAACCTTTGAAATGTTCGATTATTTGGTCTGTGTTTGTTTCCTGAATAGACAGATCTCCGAAGTTTGGTTTGATCATCCCTGACAGTATGGATAAAGCAGTGGTCTTACCGATGCCATTCTTCCCAAGGATACCAACCACTTTGCCAAATATTGGTGTAGGAAGATTATACAATCTAAATCCATTAATCCCATGCTGATGAATCGGCTCTTCATTTAGGGCCTGTGGGAGATTAATTATTGATATCGCCTCGAAAGGACAGCGATTTGCACAGATTCCACATCCTGTACAGAGTATCTCATCAATCTGTGCTTTTTTATGCAGCCCAAGGACTATGCAATCTTCGTCAGCCCTGTTAATAGGGCATAGCTTCATGCACAATTCCTGGCATTTAATCGGATTGCAGTCGTCCTTTTTTACTACAGCTATTCTTGTCATTTTGAAAGTGTCTTCATAATGTCATATTATATTGCAATAAATATGCGCATCGAAAGATTCTATTATATCGCGTCGATATTAGGGGTTTTTTGTGTTATATAAATGTAATGTTAGATTGCGTTGAATTCTTGTATAATCAAATGATAAAAAAGTATTTGATAACACATGCCTGAAAATATTCCTGTTTTTTGTAGGTTAATCATTTAAATAAATAATCTGGCATCAATCTCATGAAAATCGTCAAAAATGGAAATATATTATTGATATTGTTAATTTTTATTTTGATTTTTCGAACCGCTGAAGCAGAGGTATTCATTTCGAGCGTATATCCTAATGCATTGGGATCAGAAAGTGGAGGTGAAGCTATTGAATTATTCAATGCGGGATATGGGACCATTAATCTGAGCGGCTGGAGTATCGGGACTGAATTGAGCGACCGTGATGTGGTGTTTGGGGATAGTCACATCATCATGAATGGGTCATATTTTCTGATTGGAGATGGAGGTTGGTCTATACATAAGGATAATATCAGCTGGCCAGATGCAGATTTGGAAGAGACTATTGCTCTATATGACACAGATAGTGGAATTGCCCTTTATGATCAAGATGGATCTTTAGTGGATGCTGTAGGTTGGGGGGATAATGATTCTATAGAATCAGGTAAATTCCTTGGAGATCCTGTTGATAATCCTTCTGAGGGTGAGATGATTATCCGTAGTTTTAATGAGGGATATATGAACACAGGCAACAACTCAAATGACTTCATTATAAGTCTGCCTGTCTGGAGTATAGGATTAAGCCAGCCGGTCAATGATGGCGAAGGAGATGATAATGATGGAAATGTCAGCATTGAAGAGGGTAGTGACAACGAAACAGATAATGATATAAGTGTAAATGAGACCGCAACAGGTTCAAGTTTGAATATGTCAATCTTGGTTAATAATTCTATCCCTTTCATAGAATATATTGCTCTGGAGGATGACTTAGATGGGGAAAGATTCGACATTCTACCGTATCCTGGGATTAACCGGTCAATTGAAGTCACTGCATTGGTCAGGGACTTTAATGGTCCTGAAGACATAAAAAATGTGGTCATTATTGAAGAGTCAGATCAACAAACTGAGATGGCGCTGCAATATTCTGTTAATTTGACACATGCTTTATGGAAGGGTTATATTGAAATAGGGTATGCAACTCCACCAGGAAGTTACAATCTGTCTGTGAGAGCAAATGACAGCAGTTCATCAGAGTCCCTTGATGCTTCTTACAACATTCTTGGTGTGAAAGCCATATCAGCTGATACGAGAAATCTGATTTTTTCAGTAGAACCAGGTGTGGAAACTATAATTAGGGGGGATCTTAATTTTTCATCTGTTGATGCTGTAACAGTAAGAAATATTGGAAATGTCGAATGCGGAATAGGACTTGATGCATCTGATTTTGTTCTTGGATCTTATAGGATATCACATACAAATATATCATACAGCCTTCTAGATGATGATTTTGAGAATTCTCATTCGGGCAGATTTGGGAATAGTATAATGAGCACAAATCTGACTTTAGATCCAAGACAGAGCAGAGAACTTAGTCTAAGGATAGATGCGCAATATGGAATAATGTCTGGTAATTATTCCGGGCAGATAGTGATCTATTCAACATGAAAAGACCAGGTAATAACCCATTAATTCACTTGGCATCACACTTTTGGTTGATGATTCTTTTTTTCTTATTCTTTCCTTTGTGCTCATGTTTTATTTATCCTTCGTCAGGTAATTTTGATGTTTCGAGAGGGGATGTTTTCTACTTGAAAGCAGAATTTGTCAATATTTATGGAAAAGATATGGTCGTAAATATCTCAGATAATGATCTTATTGGTTTTGGTGGATTGGATTTTATTGTTGAAGAAGGCAGGAATCGTGAGTTTTTCATTCCAATTCGCCTGAATTCCAGTATGCAAAATGGGATTTATAATGTGTCGATCCCGTTACAGTTCAGTATTGCTGGAAAGGAAGACAATGGAGTCAAATTAAAGAATGGTGTCGTCTTGGGTTATCAGATAAATCTGACAGGTATTCAGACTTTTGGAGGTAATATTGTAAATATTAGTTCCTACCCTTGCGAGGCCGAAAGCATGTGTATTTTTGATCTTTCAGTCAGGAACAATGGGTCTGTGAGTATTTATCCAAATATTTCCCTGAAATTAAGACCAAATATTCCTATCGGATACTTGTGTTCTCCAGTGCAGCCCAATCATAAGGAGGTTTGTAGGGTAGGCGTAAATGTTAGTGAGTATTCATATACAAAAATGGACATCAGTAAAGAAGCAAGAAATGAAATTTACCAAGTGAAGTTAGTTTTTATTGTTAAGCACGAAGATATGACGCTTGACGAAAAGCATACGACTGTAAGGATTTTTCCTGCAGGCTCACTTAGTTACTCGGGCAGTCTTGTTGATTTTGAGGTTAATGATTGCTCCTATGGAGAGATCGTGAAATTTTCAGCTAATTTCAGGAATGAAGGGCAAAAACCTCTTGATGTCTATTTTATTTCAGAAGTTTTTTCAGTGAAAGGGCTTCTGAGTGTTATAGAGAGTGATAAAAAAACAGTGATACCTGGTGAAATAATCCAATTGCAGGATTACTTTTATCCTCCAAGGCCCGGACGATACGAATTCAGGACGCGGGCTTTTTTTGCTGGAAGAGCTAGTGATGAAATAATCAGGTCAATCAATGTTAGGGGTGAACAAGATAAGTGGTCCAGTTTTCTTATTATTGGTTTA
Organism: Candidatus Woesearchaeota archaeon; assembly: GCA_021734865.1. GTDB lineage: Archaea > Nanobdellota > Nanobdellia > Woesearchaeales > JAIPIC01 > JAIPIC01. The sequence continues at coordinate 45,557 of JAIPIC010000004.1, forward strand.
ATATTTTTTTTGAGCTTATGGACATACAAAATATATAAATCAAAGTAGGTATAATCTTACTATTATGCAAGGTATTTAGCTCAAGTATTTTGGTTAGGTATTGAGTTAGGTATTTGAGGTTAATATGACGATTGAAAGTGAGATAAAAGAGATTATCAAAAAGATTGATGGTCGAGCAGAGCTTGTTTGTGTCACAAAAGGTAGAGATGCCAAGTCCATAAACTCGGCTCTTAAAGCTAGCGTAAAAGTTATTGGTGAAAATAAGATCCAAGATTTCGAGAGTAAGATGGAAGATATTGGAGCATGTGAGAAACATTTCATTGGACACCTACAGTCGAATAAAGTGCGTAAAGCAGTTAAGTATTTTGATGTTATTGAATCAATAGATTCTCTCAGGGTTTTAGAGAAAGTGGATAGTGCTGCAGGAGAATTGAATAAAGTCCAAAAAGTACTGTTGCAGGTAAATATTGGGCGTGAAATACAAAAATATGGGCTCTCCCCTGAAGGTGTTGGGGCTGGCTTAAGATTAGGCAACAAATTGAAAAATATCAGAATTCTTGGTCTGATGTGCATTGTGCCACATGTTCAGACGACAAGACCATTCTTTAGAGATATGAAAGCAATATTTGATAAATATGCAGAAGAATATGAATTAAAGGTATTGTCCATGGGAATGTCTGGTGATTACATTGTAGCTCTTGAAGAAGGGTCAAATATGGTCAGGATCGGTTCTTCAATTTTTTGTTGATTTCGATATAAGCAACTTCAAGAATCTTATGTTTTCTTGTGAATAAATGCCACAGTTCCGGACCATAATATTGTTCTCCTGTTTTATTTGTGCAGTTGTCGAGATTCATCGTATCATATGCTTCTAAATGTGATAATTCTGGTTTGTATGGTCTTTTTGAGCGTAAAGCATCATACCTGTCTGCCATTCCCACCAAAAGAGCCTCTGTTGGAATCAATTTTCCCTTCACAGGTGAGAAGATTTCATAAAAAGAGGGGTCTGTACTCAAAGGATAAACCATTTTTCCGTTCGAGACTAGATTTGGATAGCCTGAACCATCCCATCGTTGATGGTGGTGAAGTATAACATCATAAGCAATTTTTTGCATTGATTGATTAATGAGGATGCTTAGAAGCATTTGTGCTCCTATTACAGTATGCATTTGAATAGTCCTCTGTTGGTAATTATCAAATGATTCATTCGTTTCAGTCTGTTCCTGCATTGACAACTTTCCAATATCATGGATAGTTGCTGCATATCTTATTTCCTCGACTCTTTTTTGAGTATAGCCTGCTTCTATTGCTAAGATAGCAGATAATTTCGAGACTCGAAGCTGGTGATCTCTTATATTTGTCTTCAAGATATTATTTACATCATCATCCAGACCTAACCGCGGAATATTGAATAATCCATTCGATACTGGAAGTAGATTTAGGTGCTTCTCTATGGCCATGTTGCTTTGGCTAAAGTAATTCGGATCGATTTATAATGATTATGCATATATAGGAGTGTGATTTTCTGCTATTACAATGAAATGCGACATTTGTGGAAACAAGATTGAGACAACATTTCTCAGAAAGATAGTGGGTACTTATGTGAAAAGGGGCAAGAAGAAGAAATCAGTGTGTCCTAATTGTCAGAAAACCCTGAAGAACGACATTGTTGATAAACTGCCTCTGTAGCATAGTAGCTATTGCATCTGCCTCGTATGGGTTTTGCAATCATGCTTATCCTAATGAAAGCAGAAGGTCGGGGGTGCAACTCCCCCCAGAGGCTTTGTTTAGTTATAGTACTTATAATAGTATTCTCAGATTTAGGAAATATTCCTGATAGGAAATATTCAATCAATAAAACAACCACACTTTTTATTTTCACTGAGTAATCATTGTTGCTCATTTGACCAAAAACTTTATCCAACAGAACTGATTAGCAAGTCATGTCAGTTATTGATATATTGGCAGTTGACCAGTTTGTGAGAATGTTCTTCAAGTCGGTTATATTATACCCGCACTCTTTTTTAGAGCCAATTATTTTAGTTGCATCTAAGTTAGTCTCATTTAGGAGCTCGTCGATCTGTGTTTCGTTTAGTCCGGATGCATTCAAAGCTACGATTTTGTCAGGTTCAAAATCGATCGTGATGTTCTTAATCTCATAATACAACTTGCATTCGTATGCGTCGTCTTCCCTGATTTCAAAGTAGTATGATGTAGTGTTCAATAGGAGGGAATCATTGTAGACTGAAGTGTTCTTTAGTGATGCTGGTTCGCATTTGGTGGTTCTAGAAATGAAGCAATCAAAATCATCACATTTCTTCATTTCTATTGCACAATCATTGTCATTAACATTAGTGCAAAATGCTACTTCGAGAGGTGGACAGTAGTCATCGTCATGGATGCAATCGGTTATTGGTATATGTTTGCATGTATTAGGAGATCCTGAGCATATATCCCGAGTGGAGTTATCGCTATCATTACATTCTTTGTGACTGCTGCACTTATCTATACCATCATTATTTGTGTTATTGTATGTATTGATACAATCGTTATCAGTCAGTTTTGTGCAGTTTTGCGGGCAGTAACCATCATCGTTGATACAATCAGTTATTTGATCATATGTACATTTATTCTCCTCGCATCTGTTTATTGTGGTAGAGTCATTATCATCACAATCTGAATCAGATGAGCATTCTACAACTTTGCACTCAGATTCAGGAACTCCAGGATTCCAACAGATATTTATTGTCGAATTATTGCCATCATCACAATCTGTGTCGGAGCAACATGTAAGATTCAGGCATTCGTGAGACATAGGAATCTGACAGGTCCCACATTTTACTTCTGTGCATTGGTGATTTTTACACTCTTCTGTTGTTTTGCATTCGTCGTCTGAACAACATTGGTAGTCCACACATTTAAAATCCTTGACATACTGGCATTCCTCGCATATAGGATTGATACAAACCCCCTCATTGCATGTCTGGTCTCCATTACATCCTGCATCCTGGCAGCATGTCTGCATATCTTCTCCCTCTTCAATAACACCGTTCCCGCATATTGGGCGAGTGAAATAAAAATAGCCTGCAATAATTATTAAGACAATTACTACAGCAATGCTAGAGTATAGTATGATACTCTTTAAGTTTGGGATTATCTTATTATGGGCGAAGCTTTCAGGATGGCTTTTGGGTGAGGTTACGGGTGAGCTTACAGGAGAGGTAGGTGAGTTTACAGGAAGCGTAGGTGAACTTATAGTGGGCTTATTAGGTGGTGGTGTAACCAGATCAAGATTATTCAGGAAGTTAAATGTATTGTTGACGTCCTGAAAACTGTAACCTGCGGTGAAAAGCTTCTGCTTGATATCAGATTCAGGACAACCCCTCTGTTTTTGAGCATTTATATAATCTACAAGACTCAAATTTGCGCCAAGAGATCCATAAACAACCAATATGTCAGATTCATTGTAGCCGTGGCTTATTAGAAAATCCTTTAGATGTCCAGATTCAACACCAGTCTGGAGCTGCTTTCTGATATATTCTGATAACTGGTTCACCATCTTTTTTTAGTCCGCAAGCTAATATGGTGTATAAGATATTGCATATATTAAAAACATTACGAATTCAGTTCAAATACACGTCTTGTGTTTTGCGGGCCGCACTGAAAACAAACAAAAAAGAAACCATATTTGCCATGCTTTATATCAAGAGTGCTGCCACAAGTACATTTCATGTCTTTCAAGATAGATGTTTTATGGTCAGCACAAACAGGAACCCCCTGCTTGTTTTTTGTCAATGCCTGTTTATCGCAAAAAGGGCATTTGTCAACCCTGCTCTGTCCATATATTTTTTTACGCATGAGAACTCAGATTTGATTATCATTTATAAGGTTATCGACGGAGAAATCAAGGAAAATATTTAAAAAAATTACTTGGTCAATCCAAGTGTTTGTGCAACTGCTGTGACATCTTTTTGAACCGTTTGTGGAAGATTTACATATTCCTTCTTTGGTATGACTCCATAGTTTCTTCCTGGATCAGACGGATTCCTAAGCTTGTCTGAATAGTAATCCATCTGGAAACCTGCAAACTTAATCTGATGGGATGTTGAATCGACCATTGCTATCTCTGTTCCTGATACATATCCTTTTTCAACTGCAGCTTTTAGACCAGCGATTGCTTCTCCTCCCTGAGTACAAACAGTTAAGCCATTTCTGTTGGCAAGCAACATGTTGTCCATAATCTCCTGCTCATTTACTCTTACTGCATGCAGATTTCCTCCTTTGCTGCGATATTCTTGTGTCAGTTTCTCAACTCTTGGGAATGATACTGGATTTCCGATATAGGCTGCCTGTGCAGTGGATGGTCCAGTCTGAGTGACATCCACTTTTTCAAATTTATCTGTCTCATACCATGTAACTACGGGATCAGCATTTTCAGATTGTACTCCTACAATTTTTGGGAGTGTGTCTATCATATTCAACTCATAGAGATCAAGGAAACCTGACAGAACAGATGTAACATTACCAGCGTTACCGATGGGTACCACAATTACTTTGTCCTTCATGTCATAAGCGAAACGCTCTGCTGTCTCGTATGCAAATGTCTTTTGCCCCAGAATCCTCAATCCATTCTTTGAGTTTAAGAGAGCCACGTCATAATTTGCTGCTAATTCTTGGACTACATCCATACAATCGTCGAAAACACCGGGTACTTCCAAGACCTGAGCACCTGCTGCAAGAGGTTGTGATAATTGTGCTGGAGTAACTTTGCCTTTTGGGAGCAGCACTGCTGAATGTATGCCTTCATTATGCGTCAGGGCTGACAGGTATAAGGTTGCTGACGCTGATGTATCCCCTGTAGATGCGCATATCCCTAGGAATCCTTTTAAGTGACCGTTGTTGTACAGATAGTTCAGGAAGCTTACTGCTGATGCCATTCCTCTATCCTTGAATGAAACGCTTGGTTCTATTCCGTCGTGCTTCAGCTGGAATGTAGTTCCCACATATTCATTCATGAAGGGATTTGCAGCTATCACAGGGGTATTTGCCTCTCCAAGGTAGACAACGTCCTCAAGTCCAACTGCTGGCATGACCAATTCCTGCCAACGGAATACTCCATGAAGTGCTTGGTCATTGATAATTGTAGGGTCATCTAAGGATTTTCTTAAAGAGAATATCTTCTTAAGCATATCTGGGTCTTGCTGTCTCAATTCATCAAAAGTATTGTTTCGAACATTCAAGAGTCCTTTATCATCAGGGCAGGTGTACAATAATTGCGTTAATGGATAATTCTTTCCGCATGTTATGCATTCATACATTACAGAATCTAGTGGTCTTGCTACAGGTATAATTCGATCTCGAACGTCGTTTGGCATATCTTTTAGTAACATTTTGAATCTTACTAATAAAACAGCTATAAATATTTTTCTACTACTATTGAATACTAAAAAAACAAGCATACCACTTCATGTTTAATTTCATATTAAATTCCTTGTTGTTAAGATTTATCAGTTTAAGGGTTGAAATACTGGGCATATTTCTGGTCCATATCTAACATATGTTCGATTAGCCATTTCTTGAGGTAATTAGTCACTTCAACAAACGGGACTGATTCATTTGATCCAAATCTGTGGACGAACTTCTTGATTGTCTTGCTAAATTCCCTATGCTGTTGGACTTGTTCTCTAAGTAAATCTGTCGGATAATTGTTGTCATGCAGGTATTCCTCTTCTGAGGAAAAGTGGTATTCAGAGAAGTGCAGCAGTTCAAGGAGGACTTTATCAAGAACTTTTTTGTTTTCAATTTTGCCCATTCCATCATAAAATTCATTGATAAGATCAATAAGTTTCCTATGTTGCTCGTCGAGTTCAAGGACTTTTACAGAAAATTTATTATCCCAGCTTATGAATGGCATTATAAATCAATTAGTTAATAGATTAATATAATTTACGTTTAATGACAGTGTTTCTTAATCGGCAGATTAATATATGGAAGCTTTTTTTAGTTATTCTTAGAGGTGAAAATATGTTTTATTGTAAGCACTGTAAAACAAATTCTGCCGTAAAAGCTGGTTTACGGAAAAACAAAGTTGGGTTT
>JAIPIC010000005.1 GCA_021734865.1 Candidatus Woesearchaeota archaeon
TAAACTTCTCTGACATCCGCTTGCGGGATGCAAAGAATGTTACAATCTATCCAAATGGGACACTCCACGCAGATCATGTAGGTCAGTACAGAGAAGGAAAACTCGTTCTCTTAAACGCAGACGATGTTGATAGCAATGATCATGTTACAGCATCGTGGGCAGAATCTGCAATAATCGACACTACAACCGTTGCAACATCCATATCAAACTTTGATTATAATAATGTGGATACATTCTTAGTTAACTCAGCAGATCTAGTTATTATCGACGGTCGATACTATGCAGACATTGGTTCGATAACAGAACCCGGCTCAAGATATGAGATGAAATATGTCGATGGAGAACCGATCCGTGAAATTACACTCTATACTGAAATAAAGTCCTCTTTTTCAATAGATGAAGATGGAAAATTAACACATGCAAGAATCATATCTGCAAAAGATGATAATGAGTTTATAACCAGTCTACCTTTTCTAACAGACAACATTAAATTCCATTTTGACAAAGACCAACTTATTGAGTTTTATGTTATGAACCCTTCACTTATTGATCTTTCAGCATACACAGGGTTCACAATCGATTTTGAGAAATACAGTACAAAAACATCGATTACAGGATGCACAGATGATTCATATCTTCAAATAGGACCAGATTCAATAATAATGTATGACACCACTTTTGATTTTTATTCATATAACTTTAATGAAACTGTAAATTCATGCTATACTGGTCCGACCCGTGTTGATTACACATCAATCATGGGAACCAATTGCACGAGACTATGGTCAAACGCATTCTTTGGCTTGAATAATTATGCAACAAAAACATCTGAATTTTTCCTAGCGTTAAGCCCAAATCTTTTCTGCGTCCAGAAAACAATTTTTAATTTCGAAGCATATGACTCATTCTTATCTCTGAGGAATGGTTCATATGAAATGTCAAAAGATTTCATATATGGCAACCCAGCAATAATCCATAGCCATAAACAAGAAAATGTCTTTTCACATTATGACAAAACAACCTTGAAATTTACAGACTCAGCTAACATCTCGACGATATACTCAGGCAATTTTATAATCCATGAATATGCAGGAGATCGAACATTTGAAATCAGTGGTAGTCATGCCCTCTCAATAACTGATTTCCAGTCCGACAACCCAGGCCATATCATAATCAGTGAACTACTGCACCAAACACTTCCAAATAATGTTAATGTCTCACTTTATATCGAGGGAACTCCTGCATATAACAGGCAGGTTCTGGAAATAAGGAGGGCTTATCGTGAAATCTAAGGCACAAGTATCAATATACATAATGCTTGGGATAGTAATTCTGATAATCTTCATCCTTCTAATGCAGCAGCAGCAGCCTAAAATTACCGAAAATCCAACATATCTTGACCCAAGCACAGCAGAGGACTATGTAAAATCCTGCTTATATCATAGTGGTATGGATGCATATAAGAGAATTGGATTTTATGGAGGGCAGATAACCATACCACATCCTCAATATATAACAGCTGACTTTAATTATCCAGATTATAATTTCCCATCACTCGATGAGATAACGGACAGCGCAAAATACTATATTTTATCAAAATATGATGACTGTATTGATGAAGTTAATAAAAGAGGTCTTGGGTTCAATATATCAAAGAATACGCCAACAATGGATATATCATATACTGATATCATCAAAATACGCATGGATATGCAGGTACGATACATCAGGGAAATTCTGCAAAAGTGATTGACAACTCAATGATTAACCTACAGATCCGTTTCAAAGATATATATGAACTCGCTCAATACGTCCAAGACTTTAAAAAACAAAATCCAGAACTTGAACCTTCTTTGATGAATTTCGATATAAAAAATATAGAAGTGAGATTATTAAGGTCGAACCAGTCGACCTATGTATTCTCAGATAATGCACTCAATCAATCGTATACTTTCATCATGCCTGCTTGAATTTGAGTAGATTAGTCTCAATACGTGCACTCACGTCTTCTGGTTGAGAGTCAAACACGTCTCCTGTAATCGTCTCAAAAACTTCCATATACTTGGTTGCAAGCTCTACCCTGACTTCGTCAGTTAGAGGAGGCATTTCACCATCGCCTCTAAAACCTTTCTCAGCCATCCATTCCCTGATATATTCCTTATCAAGATTCTTCTGCTTTGCGCCAGTTGCAAACCGCTCTTCATATTCAGAAGCAACCCAAAATCGAGAAGAGTCAGGTGTGTGTATCTCATCCATTAACATAAGCTTGCCATTGTATAAACCAAACTCATATTTTGTATCGACGAGAATCAAACCATTTTTAGCAGCAAGCTCTGTACCACGCTCAAAAAGTTTGAAGGTGATTTCTTCCATCTGTTTGTAAAGTTCTGCATCTACAAGACCTTGAGATATGATCTCCTCTCCTGAAAGATTCTCATCATGGGCACCATGCTCTGCCTTAGTGGTTGGAGTTATAATTGGTTTATCGAACTCTTGGTCTTTCTTAAGCCCTTCAGGCAGTTGATTACCACAAAAAAGCCTTTTTCCTTCTGAATAATTATACCAAGCGGATGTTGTTGTAACACCTGTGATATACCCCCTGATAATCATTTCAACAGGAAGTGGTTTGCATTCATGTACTACCATTGCATTTGGGTCAGGATATTCGATAATATGATTCTGGATGATGTCTTTGGTGTTATCAAACCAAAAACGTGCAATTCTAGTCAGAATCTCTCCTTTGAAAGGGATGGTGCCTAAAACTCTGTCAAAAGCTGAGATTCTATCAGTAGTTATAATGACTCGTTTGTCACCGATAGTATAATTATCCCTGACCTTACCTTCGTATTTTTTAGCATCAGGACCAAGATTCAAATCAGTCTTATCCAGTACATTATCAAGCTGTTTAGCAATAATATCCTTAGTTAACATCTTCTAATACCTCCCTTTCAGATTCGATGACCTTTTGTGCCATCTCAGCCCTTGATTCAACAAGCTGCTCGTCATAATGACGTGATCTATTAAGCAACATAACTGCAAGCAGAGCTGCATTTTCACCTCGATTCAGGCCTACGACGGGTCCTATGTGACTCTTTACCATGAAAGTTTTTGCATCCTTATCAGTCGATCCCTCAAGCAATGGAACATTGATAGCATCCTTCATAGGTTTTCCACCATTCAGGTTGAAAAAATTGATATTTAATGCATTATCATCTGACATCTCAACACCAAATTGATTTAAGATATTGCGTGCACTCCGGACCCGCTTGCTTTCTGTCTCACCACAGAGGCACACAGCACTATAATCCTTAAAAAGAAACCCATACTCTGCTGGGTTGCAGTCAGGATGACACCCCAATACAGGAATACCAGGCGGCATCTGAGCAATAGCAAGGAATGCATCTAATCCATCCATGTTTGAACTGACAGGAACACCAATCACAGGACTTATAGTCTTTGATGCAATAACGCCCGGAAGATGAGCAGCAAGTCCTGCCCCGCTTATTATAAGATCAAATCTTTCTTTGAGTATTTCATCCAGTCTGTCTGGTGTCCGATGCGCAGAACAGATTCTAAGATCATAATCAATACCCTTGGATTTAAGAGTCTCAACGATTGGTTTGAAAACATTAATGTCAGATTTTGACCCGAAAACAATGAGGACTTTCATTCTATCACCACATAAGTCTGGTAATGTACCGAAGCAAGCAGTTCTTCGGTCATTTTCTTGACAAGTTCAAGGTAATCTTTTGTATCAGCTTTAAGAGAGAATTTCCAAAAGACTCCTTTTTCAACATGAGATATATTATCAAAACCGAAATTGTTCTTCAAGCTCTGTAGCAAGCCATTGTCTTCAGGATCTTCATGCTTGACAATCACACCAACTTCCTTAGTATCATCGGCCTTTTCGATCGTTACATCCCCAAAATCAAAGCGTGTCCTGTGCTTGTTGTAATTTGATATGACATCAACCTTAGAAAGCTTATCTGCAATTTTCTTGAAATCGCTAATCTTTTGGTCTTCACCTGCGCAGTTATCCGCGCAATCTTTCAAAGTAAACTCATAATAATCCTCCCTAGTCAGAGAAACCAACTGGTCAAAACCCATATTCTTGAGTGTCTGCTGAGCAGTTCGAGCCATATTATCTGGAATGATGAGTCGCACATATAACCTAAGAATATTTTTATCAGACGATCCAAGACCAATCTGTCCTACTGGTTCAGGATCCTCTTCATATTCTTTTATCAGATCGACAACCTCAACTTTCTTATTATCAGTAATATAATCCCGCATAGACTTAAAAAATAAAATGGACTTGGAACAATTCACAGCGTCTTCAAAACTCTTAGCCCTATAATCCTTAAGACTATAATTATGCGCAACCCTTTCAGGATGTGGCATTAACGCAAAGACATTTCCCTTTGTATTGCAAATCCCAGCAATATTTAGCAGAGAACCATTTGGGTTTACAGGAAAGTCCCTATTGATCTTACCCATATCATCACAGTATTTGAATACTATCTGATCGTTATGCTCAAGTGCACCTACAATTTCATAATTCCTTGAAGTAAAACAGCCCTCGCCGTGTGCTATAGGCATATCTAGGACAGCCGCATCATCAAAATGAAGCGTGAATGCAGTCCTGCTTGGTCTACAAGTAAGCATACAATTAGTATGCACACAATAAAATCCCTTGACCAAAGGATTAATATTTGGAGCAAGCGACATCTCGGTACCACCCTTGATGTCAGGCACAAGACCAGACTCAACAAGCACCTGAGCACCATTGCATATCCCAAATACTGGCTTACCTTTGTCTGCTTCTCTTCGGATTGACGCGACAATAGGATCTTTTGAGCTTATGATTCCTGCTCGGACCCGGTCTTCATAAGACCATCCTCCAGGTATGACATAGCCGTCATAATCTGAAAGATCAACATTTTCATTCCATCTAATAATATCAGCCTGCATGCCGACGAGTTCACATGCGTGCTTGCTCTCAAGCTCACAGTTGATTCCCGGAAAATAAATTATTGCAATTTTCATCTGATCACCCTAAAATCTTTGGAAGTCCACCCTTCCATGCATCAGTCATCTCTTTAAGATCAAGGGAGATTATCTCATCTTCATTTGATATGACCGTTAATGTCTTCTCATCAATAGTATTTCCAATCCTAATAAGATCAGCTCCATGCTTTGCGAATACTTCTTCGATCTCCTTTTCTTTGTCAGGCTTGATCTCAAGGATAAATCCACCTGATTCAGAGAATAAAAGTGCATCATTCCTCAGGCAGTCATTGAATTCCAAAGCTGCTCCAAAGCTGTCTTTAGTACTATTTGATATGCACATCTCAGCAACAGCTGTTATCAGACCACCATCAGAGATGTCATGGCAGCTTTCAACCAGCCGTTTTCCAATGGCATCAATAACAGCATGGATCATATTCTTATGCTCATCAAAATCAGGTTTTGGAACATTCACACCAGTATGACCCAAAAGATCATAATAAACAGAGCCTCCAAGCTCATTCTTCCTTGCGCCAACTAGATAGATTAAGCTGTCTGGATTCCTAAAGCTCATCCTTACAGCCTTGCTGACATCGTCCATTACACCCACACAAGCAATAATAGGGGATGGATCCACCTGGTTGCCTTTTGAATTTTCATTATAGAAGCTCACATTACCGCTTACAACAGGAACAGGGCCGCCATTATGAAAATGTTCAATCTTGTTTGCGGCATCTGATACCCCTTTGACCGCCTCAACGAAATTGTTGAAAACAATAGGATCTTCAGGGTTGCCAAAACATAGACAGTCCGTCAGTCCGCTAGGGACTGCACCGACAGCAGCTACATTTCTCATTGACTCTGCAACCGCATTCACAGCGCCCCAATATGAATCAATTCTTGAATACTTAGGATTTGCATCAACACTCATAGCTACACCATATTTGCACCCTTTGATAGGAGCTATCAGGCCAGCATCTGCCTCTCCGCTTCTGATGACAGCATTGCCCATTACTTCAGTATCATAGTGTTTATAGACCTTTTCTCTGCTACATACATTAGGATGTGCGAGAATATCCAGAAGGACCTGATTATAGGTTAACAGTTCCTCAACTTCAGGTTCAGTGTTATTATTTTCTTTTTCTTTCTTCTCTCTATCATACAGAATCCCAGCAGTGACTTCATCAATTGGAAGATTACAGACCACTTTTCCATCATATCTCATGATGAAATCCTTATCTTCAGTCACATGACCAACAACTACTGCCCTAGCACCATTGACAATATTTGGAAGATTAAAATCTTCATTATATATCTTTAGCACCTCCTCAGTAAAGTCCTTTGGAACAAACCATGTGAATCTCTCCTGAGTCTCTGAACAGGCAATAATGTAAGGTGGAATATCCATCGAAATGTGTACCTTTGATAGATCAATATCAGCACCAAAACCACCTGATTGTGCCATTTCGCTTGTCGAGCACATGATACCACCAGCACCCATATCCTTAAAACCAACTTTAATATTTTTCTCACGTACCACGTCAAAAACTTTGTATGTTGCTCTAAACAGCAGGTTTTTCAGGAAAGGATCAGGAACTTGTACAGCACCTTTATTTGCATCCTCATCGTCATCGTCTAAAATTACCGAGGCAAAACTTGCCCCTCCAAAACCTGAATTATCAGTGGCCTTACCTACTACAATAATATCATAATTTTCCTTTGCTGCACAATCAGGAGCCATACTATGGATTATCTCCTTTTCTTTAACCAGACCAAGACATGCTACATTGACCAGGCAATTGTCATCAAATGAATTATTGAAATAGATATCTCCACCCATATTTGGAACTCCGAGCGGATTTCCATAACCTGCAATACCGTCGACAACACCGTTTGCTATATATTTAACCTTATTTTTGTTTGGACCATTAGGATCACCAAATCTTAGAGGATCAGCAACAGCGATGACCTGCGCACCCATGCACAAAACATCCCGGACTATACCCCCAATGCCGGTTGCAGCACCCTCAAAAGGAACTACCTGGCTTGGATGGTTATGGCTCTCATGAGCAATTACGATGCCATACTTGTCTCCATCATGTTCACAGAAGTCAATAATACCAGCGTCCTCCTGTGGCCCAAGCATAACATTCTTTGCGCTTGTAGGAAGCAACCTAAGAGTGCGCTTGCTTGATTTGTAAGAACAGTGCTCACTCCATTCAGTATTGAATATATGAAGCTCAACTAGAGAAGGATTTCTCCCAATCTTGTCAATTACCATCCTGATCTCAGAATTTTTGAGATTTAGACCATTCTCTTTCTTGAAAGTGTCAAGATCACTATCACTCATCGAAGAAATATCTATTATGTTTTCTACCTCTTTCATCAATAACCCCATAATTCGGATTCGCTGGTAATTATTTAAATATTTCGTATGGATAAATTTCGTCCCAAACCTGTGGGTAAAAAGTCATTTTCATTATCAATACATCTAAGGATATGCGATGAAGCCAGTTTTAATATCCTTCTTAAAACCAGTTTTTTCATAGAATCTGAATATTTTTTCATCTTTACGTCCAGTCAGTAACATGACCTTATAACAATCTTCTTTCCAAGAAAGATCTAATGCAGATTTTAGAAGATAACTTCCAAAACCTTTTCTTTGGTATTGTTTAGATGTGACCACATTTTCAATTAAACCATATGGTCTTCCACCTCTAGTCAGATTTGGAATAATAGATAATATACATGTAGATCGTATTTTGTCTTCAGATATTAAAACTAGACATTTGGTTAAATCATTATTAATAATAGTATTCCAGACCTCCCTTATCTTATTTGGGTCAGGCAAATGTTCATCTTTTGAATGAAGATCTTTATACAATCTCAAAATCTGATTTAGTTCTGAGATTTTAGCTTCTCTTATCGTTATGTTTTGTGACATCCTGATTGGTTCAGTACAGACATTTAAGTAATTTATTGTATTTGACTGACTTATTATTGGCCCAGTCGGACAAAAAATTAACTAATATTTATCGTGAAATCAAAAAAATATTTAAATCATAAAATACAAAAAAGCAGATATTGGGGGTGAATCAATGAAAAATAGATTTATAGCTACACTAATAACAATACTAATCGCGCTACTTTTTGTGGGAAGCAGTTATGCTGTTACAAATTCAGAGATCAGAGAGTCTCTTAAAGTACAAGCTAACCTTGACTCAATGAAGACGACAGTCAATGATGTCCTTGGGGACATGCCGTCTCAGATTTCTTCAATGATTGGAGAGAATCGAGAGTATCATGCCAGAGTGGGAAGTTCTGATATGGGAATAATCCTAAAAAATGGTAAAATTGATTCTATAGGGTATGGGAAACCAGACAAACCCACACACAGGATCGATGTCCCGCTAAGCGTTGTCAATCAGATTGTTGGAGCAGATAATCAGGGTTCTGAGGTTGTAAAAGCATTAATTAAAGGTGATATTCAGATTTATGAATTACCTCCATGTGATGATGATAGACAGTGTGAGGATAACCAAGTATGTACACAGGATGGTTGTGTTGATGCTTTCACACTTATTGTAGTACCAATAGGATACAGCAGAGGTGAAAATGATGATTTTTATGGGTCAGCACAGCCAGAAGTCGCACTATTCGAAAAATACGCGCCAGTTGAGAATATGCGAGTGCATTATGTAAACCCTGACGTATGTCCAGATTATACTTGTAATGATGTGTGTGTGGACTGTCAAATTGAAGCAAGGAAATGCGCTAGAACCTCAGGTTATATAGGGATAGCTGATAAGATTGTCGCAATCAGTAAGGGTGATGTTAAGACATATATTGGAAATCAACCCTTAATGCTATGCGGATGTGCTGGAGGAATACCAGCAGATACAAGTGTCTCCAGGGCAAGATTATTTGCAGATGGCGGTGTTTACTGTTATAATACAGTACCACATGAATTAGGGCACCAATTAGGATTATATCATGTAGATTCCACAGGTGAAGAAGCAGGATCGTGCTTAGGACCAAATGCAGATGATTGTTCAGAGACTAATAAGGCATCAGATATCATGGGATATGGATGGCCACAGGATCATTTTGGACCAAAAGCGACCAGCTATTTGACTGGAATTTTGAGGTGATTGAAATGAAGACACTTACAAATTTCATAATTTTTTTGGCAGTAGCAATTACTTTATCTGCTGTGGCAATTGCATACAGCGAAATGCTGGTAATTGAATTTACATTAAGCCAGGCAGGAACTGCAGAACTTACTGCACTCAATGTCTATGAAGGATCAGAGTCTGAAATTCTTACGGATACAGGTGATTACACAGTTACCCTTCTTGACGCTGATGGGAAGGAATTATACAAGAAGTATTTCACGCCCCAATTTACAGCTTGGGCTGACGCGATAGACCCGTCAAAAGCATTTCCAGTTATGCCAGGTCAGGAAATCGGAACGCAGGGGCAGATCGATAGGAGTGAGATCCAGATGATTCTTAGAGTCCCAATGGTAGAAGGTGCAAAAAAATTCCAGATTCGCAAAGATTCTAAAGTGCTTATCAACAAAGAGATAAATCTCTGCAATATGGATGGAAGTTGCAATCCTACACTGGGAGAGAACTATCTAACCTGTGAGGATTGTCAATCTGGTTCGGTAGATGATTACTGTGATGGAGTATTTGATGATATCTGTGATCGAGATTGTAGAACACAAGGTAGGGAAGACATGGATACTGACTGTACTTGCGGAAACAACAAATGCGATGTAAGGGAAGATAGCTTTAATTGTCCTTTGGATTGTGGAAAACCTTCTAGTCCGCTTCTGAAATGGGGCCTGATAGCGCTGATTGTCCTAGTTATTATAGTGGCATTAATCATGTGGATGAGAGGTAAGAAAAAATCATCTCGTGCTAGAAGAGATAAATCTGGAAAATCAGATCAGTCTGAAAAAACAGATGAGCCTGAAAAAGTTAAAAAATCAGGCAACAAAAAATAGATTATTTTTTCTTTATTTTTTTTATCTTCTAGCCATACAAAAAGTAATGTGCTCCATCTATTTCTATTTCGTCCAAAAGACTGTACGTTTTATTAAGGTACTCTAAAGCTTCGTCTCTTTCACGGAAATATCTATTACAATATTCACTGTCAGCCTCACAAGGATTTGTTTCCAGAGAAACAAATACATAATCAACATCGTATTTGGTCTCATAATTGACAATTTGTTGATATGTTGGAAAATACATTAACAGTAATCTGGCGTCGACATAGGTTGACAGGTACGGTGTTGAAGAAATTACATTGTAATTCCTGCTCTCATTGAAATATTTTTCTGCGAGATAATCATATTTGTCAGATGATGAATGCGGAAGCACATTAACATAGTGTGTAATCTCAGGAGCAAACTGGATTCCAGCCAAAACACATCCGATGATGAAAATAACGATCATAACCGGAATAATAGTTTTAGCAAATTTTTCTATGAAATAATTAAATCCATAGACAGCAAGCGCCAGCCAAAAAGGAAGAAACAAGATGGAGAATCTGATTTCCTGTGTAGGTATCCCAAATATGACATAGCAGTAAGTTATAGCAAATAAAAAGATTAGAATGGCCGATTTATTCTTGTTTTTTAATGCATTGAGTGATATCACACACACAGCTACAAGCACCAGCCCCATGATGAACCAGGACAGTAAACCGTAGGTCTGAAAATAATACTGGAAATTAGATAGTTCATATACATGACCAAGTACGACATAACTGATTTCTTCCTGTGATCTGATAAATGGGTACAAAGGATTCTTGTGGATAAGATAATTTGCTATTAGATAAGGTACCGTTAGCGTGAAGAAACCTGCACTTAAATAGATAGTCTTCTCAATAAATCCTCTGAGGACTCCTGCGAAGTCTTTGATATTTATGAAATACCAGTAAATCATAAACAAAGCTATTGCTCCTCCTATTAATATGAAATACAGTCTTGTAAGCATGGATAAAGCCACAAAGAGCCCGCACAGATAGAAATGGGTGCTCTTTTTTGACTTGACTGCCTGAAGGCAAAAATATACTGCAAACAGGCCAAATGCCATAGCTGGCACAGATGTAAGTATCTGGTATGAATTGGTGTATATGACAGGCTCAAATGCCATGATGGCTCCAGCAAAGATCCCGGCAAACTTGTGTCCCAATTCCCTGAAGATGAGATAGATGGCAACTGTAGCAAGACAAGCTGCAGAAATGCATACAATCTTGCCTATAAGTATTGCATTTATTCCAAGCTTGTCTCCAAGTCCTATGAGGATAGGAACAATGGGTGGGCGGGTTGCATTGTAGAATCCTACCTTGCCGAATGAAAATATGAACTTGCCAACAGCAATGTAAGCACTCGAATCCCACCATATAGTATAATCAAGAAAGAAGGCTGGAAGCCTTATTATGAAAGCAAACAAACCTAAAGAAAAGATGATAATGCGGTCATTGAGCCGCGTTGCAAGATTCTGTTTATCCCGTTTCATTTTCTGCTTCGGACATGACATCCATCCAATAGTCAGTGCATGCTGAGTCAGACTCTATATCAGAGCATATTATGTTTCCGAGATCGTTTTTTTGTGTAACTCCCTCATACTTGATTCCATCAATGATTAAAGTAGGATATTGATAGATCTTGTACGCCTTTTGGATAAGCTTAATCATAGGTTCATCGTCTGCCATATCTACATCGATTGGAAAGACTAAAAGTTTGTCGTTCAGTTTCTTCTTGAAGTAAGTTAAAATTACACCCTGGTCTGGACATATCGAACAATTTTCTCCAGAATAAAAATAAAGAACCAGTACGAGATCCTTTTCGCAGATATCTTTAGCCTGTTTTGCCATTAGCCAATATTTAATATTGTCAAGAGTATACCTTCTCTTTAGCAGATCGAATTCATCTTTTTTTATTCTTGAATCTTTGTCATATTCGACCAGTTTATCAAGGGAATAATCAAGATCAGCAATCGTATCCTCAAGCGTCGCATGCAAAACGCTGCATGATGCATTGTTGTTCAGGATGGACGATAAAAAATATGCCTGTAATTGTACACTCTGATAAGCCACTTCCTGTTCTTTGTTGACCTCATCAAGCCAATTGACACGTTCATTTGTTAGAATAACTCCTAATGAAATGCCTAGGATGAATATTAGCACGCTGATGACAGCAGCAACAATTATCTTATCTGATGAAAGTTTTCGTTTGATCCTTACCACTCCTTTCTCCTGCCAATAAGCATCTCAACGACGACAATGACAGCAATAAAACTCAAAAAAATATAGTAAAAGATAAGGTATGGTATTATATAAATCCACCCATATTTAAATACTGCAGCCTCTGAATTCCTGTGCGCAATGAGAATTACAATTATTGCAGCAAGGAATATGATTGCAATAATAAACTGGAAACTAATATTGAAGTCAAGAATATTCATA
The DNA here is from genome assembly GCA_021734865.1 of Candidatus Woesearchaeota archaeon. GTDB lineage: Archaea > Nanobdellota > Nanobdellia > Woesearchaeales > JAIPIC01 > JAIPIC01. Next base: position 12,487 of record JAIPIC010000005.1, read on the forward strand.
TTGAACTTGAAGAAATCCTTAAGATATGGAGTGATGTCAAAACCAACTAGATATAAATTCTTGAGTTCTTTGAAAAATGGTACTATTGAAAAATTGATAAAAAAGGCCACAATACCGAATGCAAGCAAAAATGCAGAAACATTTAGCGGAAGCTGGAACAGACCGAAATCACCATATTCTCTGTTGAAAATCAGCCTTCTATACTTAATTATGTTTTGAACACTTCCGGAAAACCACCTGTTCCTTTGATGATACAACCCCTTAATTGTGTCTGGAGAATTTGTATAGACAAAAGCAGAAGGGCAGTGCTTTATCCTATAATGGCTTTCCTGCATACGATATGCGATCTCTTGATCCTCAGTGAGGTTGGTCTCATCAAAACCTCCCAATTTTTTCAGTACATCCAGCTTATAAAGAGAAAATGGTCCTGGAGTGACGTACAGACAATTCATGTAGGACATTAGCCTAATTAGGAGCAAAGAATTGATATATTCTGCTCTTTGGATCTTCTGAATAAGAGTCCTAGGATTCCTTACCTTCATTGCAGGTACGATAGCGGCAAGATCTGGTTCAGTCTGGTACATGTGGACCATCTTTCTGAGGGTGTCCTTATCAACATAAGAGTCAGCATCAAGGCAGACAAATAACTCCCCTTTTGATGCTTTCATTGCATTGTTCAATGCATGCGCTTTCCCTTTGTTCTTCTGCTTGATAAGCTGGATATTCCTGTTAGGATTTCTCTTAATAACATCATTTGCTCTTTTAGAAGTGTTGTCTGATGAGCCATCATCTACAATGATTATCTCAACATTGTCCTTTGGATAATTCAGTTCGAGAACCGATTCAACGCTTCCTACAATACTGGTCTCTTCATTATATGCCGGGATAACAACAGTAACTTTTGGATATGATGAAGGATTCCTCACTTTTTTGTTCTGCTTTTTGATGTTGCTTCGATATGATAAGTACAATAGTAGCCAGAAAACTATAAAGAATAATGAAGTTAAATACATCCCTCTAAGTATTATCTCTGTTATTAAAAGCATTAATATGGGACAAGAAGGGGTTATTATAAAATTTTCTTAAATTGGACTGGTTTCAGTCAACTAAGTCAACAAATTACCTACAATTGAGATGCCTAGGATTGTACCTAATATCAATGTAACAACATAATACATTATGGCAACAAATACAAATTGGAGTATCCATGCCAATATAGCTTTTAACCATTTCAATCTGAAAGCTTCATGATAAATCCAGATCATGGCAACGAATGCAAGAATCCCACCCCATGTAGAAAAATAAGATTTGATTGCTGTTACGATGAATCCTGTTATAATTGATATGAAAACAGTCTTTAATATCGATGTCTTGCCGCCCAAGAATTTTACCGAAAGATATAGCGGAAGCGATGAAATTATGAAGGCCAACAATAATGCAATTATCGTCCCCACAAGTGCTAAACCAAATTCCATATCACTTTAGAATAACAACAGTTATTTTAATCTTTCCATATCTGATATAGATTTCTTTAGGATTTTCCTTTCAGTCTCTTTGAACTGAACATCCTTCTCTAAAGACATCTTCTCTTTCATGGCCATATTTTCATCAGAGATTACTTCGCCTTTTTCACTTTCATCTTTTATTTCAGACTCAAGCTTCTTATCAATCATAATCTCTTTGTTCAAATCAGATTCACGCTTGAATTCATTGACGAGAACACCATCTATATATTTCTCTTCATCAATCAGTTCTTCTTCATTCTCGAGACGCTTTTCTTCTTCCTTGAGTTTTCTTTCCTGTTCTTCGAGTTCTTTTTTTCTTTTTTCCAGAGCCTGTTTTTTTTGCTCCAGTTCCTTCTCTTCTTGTTCTAATTCCTTTGTTTCCATTAAAGTCCACCTTTACTTTTGACTTATCGACTGTTTTACCTGTCTGCCCTAAGAACTCAACCATCAAGATATCAAGTTTGATTAGGCACCACAGGATAAATATACAGACCATTATTGATAGTGTACCAGTAATTAACATAATGGCAAGTTCAGATATTGTGGGAATCTGATAAAAGTACAGGCCTGTTTGAAATAGATAATATTTGAATGGGAGTGCTATAAGTAAGACACAAAAAAAAATTCCTGAAAACGCAATGACCGAAATAGCAGCGATTATAAGCTTGAATATTGAGTAGATCATAAGTACCCATGATCTATCCTCTTTGACATAACCTGACTCCACAAAACTCGTCCCAAGCAGACGGTCTGCTTGATGAATTTCATGCTTACGGAAATGTCCAAGCGCCATTAACGCACCCTTCATGAACTTTGGGAACACTAAAGAAAGCACAATATCAATAGCACAGACAATCATGAACACAATATGTAGAACAGCTTGAGGAATACTCATCAAGAGATATATAAGTGAGCCGAAAAATCTTTTCATAATCTATTTGATATTGTTTTTCTATTTATAATTTGCGGAGAGGCTTTTCAAACAGAAATATATCCTCGATAGGCGTTTTTAATACTTTTGAAATATCATAAGCTAGTTTTAGAGAAGGATTATACTTGCCCTTCTCTAAAAAAAGAATAGTCTCACGCCGTACACCTACCTTTTGGGCCAAATCATCTTGAGTGAGATTATATTTTGCTCTTAATTCCTTTATTCTTGTTTTCATCATCCTACTCGATAGGCGTTGTCTTATAACGCTTTTCTTTCATATACAAGATTTGAGATTGTCTTAACCAAAGCTCCACCTATGAGCGCTACTGCTAAAATCCAATCAACATAGAAACTCTTTGTTAACACACTGTTAATAATCTGATACACAAGCCCTAATGAAATAATTATCACCATGAACCACGCAGCGTTTCTTTCAGCCAGTGATTCAATCTTCTTATCTCTCTCATCTCTCTTAAGTGTCAGCATAATATGTGCCACATCAAGCAGAAGAAACACTAACCATCCTACAGTTATTCCAATACGCACATTTTCCTGCCATATTGGAATCGACTGAAAAACCGCAAATGGAACAATCATAAAAAATAGATACACCCAACCTTGCCATGTTTTTGGTGTTATGCCCCAGCCTCCATATTTTCGACGCGTAAACCATTCAGCTCTTCCTATCATAATTATCACCTTTGTATATTTTTTATACTTATATCATTAATCTATATTTTTCCCTTCTATACTGTTATTAACTATTTCTAACTAAATGTTAAAAATAACTAACTTTTAGTATTTAAATATTTTCCGTAAATATGGTAAAGTCAACTTAAGTGGGTTAAATGGTTCTTCTTTGAAAAAAGCAAAATTTATGTCCAAATTCATCGACGTAGGAACCCAACGATGATTCCTTTTTGCAAAGAAGAATTTACTGTAAATAGAGTAATTTACAGTCCCAAAATCTGCTTTGCATATATTTGTTACCCAAACCCACGTTATTTGACTTTACCCGTAAATATGAACTAAATTTTGTCTAATAAGAATCAAGAACATTGCCTGATGCTCTTTTAGGCTTTTTACCAACAGAGTATGTCTCATGCTCTGTGAACAGCCAATCATGGAGAGCTTTCATGTTTTTTATCTTTGGAATCACCACATTCAGTGACTTTATTGACTGGATTTCACGATTACGTCGTGCTGAAAGGGCACCTTTATCCACACCAGTATTTTCAACAGTAATATATTTGAGGACATACCTATCTGATTTGTTACTATCTTCTTCGGATTGATCCAGAGAGAAGATCCAGTCAAATATTCTTTTTGTACGTTGAATATGGAATTCAGAATTAATTATTGTGAGTTTTCTTAATTTAGCAGGGCCAGTATGGACGGTTCTAAGAAAATATGCATTACCTATTGTATCATATGAGCAAGATTCCTGTAGAATGCAGGATGAATCCACACCATGGACCTTAAGATATTTTGCAGCAGCAGCGCATTCAAGTATAGGTCTACCCTTACTGTCAAGAGGGTTTGGCTTATGGATGGTACCAGCACTCAGAGTTATGATTTTTTCACCTTTCCAAATCTCCAACGCTTTTTCAAGCCTACTTTTCGTCCATAAAGGCAGAGAACCATCTGGGTTCAACCCTCCACCAGGTATTATTATCGCATCCATAATATCTTGAAGATAATGTGTTTTTTATTTGTCTTTCCTTTTTGAAAATGACTTCATTAATTGAATATTTCAATTAAGATATAGCTTTGAATCCATGAACACACTTTTTTGACCAATCACTCCCTCGAAAACTTTATATATGGTCCTTATAAATAAGAGTATTATAATGCAAAAAAGAGGGCAAATTTCATACTTCATACTTTTAGGTATAATTTTACTGATAGGCGCAATTCTTTTTATTTATCTCTGGCAGGAACATACAGGCGTCGAAATGCCTGATTTCACGACTGACATGAGTCCGATTGAAAGAAACATTTACCAATGTTATTATGATATAGCCCGCGATGGTCTGGAAATAATGGGACGTCAAGGTGGATATATAAACATGGAAAGACCCTTATTTAATGATGTAGAAAGTTATCAGGATCTTGATGCATACAAGATAGCCAAATGGTATTATAGAGGACAGGACCACATTCCTACTGTTGATATGGAAAAATCAATTCTAATCGACTACGTTAAAGCACATGCTCCTGAATGCATTAACAACCTCAATACATTAAGTTATTTTACAATAGAAGAACGTGATAAACTTGATCTGGATGTTGTGTTCAATCAAGATTATGTGCAGCTAGACATCCATCATCCACTAAGTGTCTTTCAGTCCGATACTGATGAAGTGAAGAGGATAGATGGGATGGTAGTAGTCCTTGATGTTGAGTTTGGCAGAATCATGGCGCTTGCCAAAGACGCTCTATACTTTGAAAATAGAGAGAAATACATAGAAGATATGCTCATTGATCATATATCCATGGATAGTGACATTCCTCTGACTGGCATGGAATTTGATTGTGATTCTCGCGTATGGTATATTTCTGATATCAGGGAACGCGTCAGAAATCTTCTCCTGCACTCTATTCCAAACATCCAGTTCCTGAATACACAGCACTACCCCTTATTAGAGGATGAATCAGTCTATGAGTCAATTCGGCATTATGATGCAGATGACATGCTTGTGGGAAACTATCCCAGTTCAGTACCAGCTGACGCGTTCAATTATTTTCAGTACTACAGATCAACATCAGACAATGACTTTGATTCATTACGGTTGGGAGTGAGATATCGACCTGACTGGCCTATTTACATTTACTCAAGACCAAGCACTAATGGGCAGATGAAGTCCAATGTTGGCAAATCATATGAAAAATACCTGTCATTCATCTGCCTTAACATCTGGCATTTCACTTATGACATCAATTTTGATGTTCATTTCATGATCAGTGACCCTGATGCCTTTAAAGGAGAGGGATATACGTATACATATTCTGTTCCAATATATATTGATCATAATGAACCAAATAGGAACTTTAAATCATCGTTTTTCCTTGAAAGTGCGGAATATAATGATGATTTCTGCTTCAATAATCCTGGCGATGAGATCGAATTGAGAGCAACAGGTCTTGAAAACGGCATGAAAGGGATGGATCTTCAAAATATCACTTTGACATATTTTTGCTTAAAATACAAATGTAAATTAGGAAAGACAAAAGCAGGATATTCTGGATATGGACTTACTACCAGACTTCCCGGAAACTGTGCAAATGGTTATCTTGAAGCCACAGGTGAGGGATATCTTGACAGCCGCGTACAGCTCACTGAAGATGAATACTTTGAAATTCCAATGAAAAAGATTAACGTTCTTGAATATAAGATCATTAAACACCCATCAACCGATAAAAGTGCATCGTATCCGATAGCTGAACATGAAGTTGCAACAGTCCATCTTGAAGCAAAGAATGCAAGTCATACAGCTAGTGCATTCTATAATATATCTTCAAATAATACAATAGAGATAATCGCAGATGACAATGAGTACGACGTGAATATAATCGTCATGGACCCTGTAGATGAAAGGATAACTGCTGGATACTCCGGAACGTGGAAATATTCAATATCAGAATCAGCATATGCAGGCTCTGTAACTTTCAATGTATATGAAAAGGTGCCACAACCATTCACTGTGACAGAACAATATGAGTTTGTTAGGGAACTATATGACAATAATGAGACAAAAACAGGACTTGAACCAATACTAAGTTAAACTGGTTAGTATAAAAAATCCAAATTACCAAAAACTCATAAAAAATAAATAGTTGAATACATTAAAACAATGAAATTGAATAGGATTATAGGTTACTTCTTGATGATTATTGTACTTCTTGTTCCATTTTCAATCGCTGCTGACATGCAGCCTATGACTTCAGTAAGTTACAATCCCAGTAGGGATTTGGTAGCACATAGGGGCGGTCTGGGAAAAGTGGCCCCGATAAATCTTGCCACTCAATCATTGACAGGAAGCAAAGCAATGAACCTTTTGCTGTCAATATCAAATGTTGCACATGAAGTTACAGCCGATGATGAAGTGAAAATCACATGGACGACTGATGAGACAGCACTCAGTAGTGTATACTATTGGAAACCAGGTAATGCCCCCACAGAATCATCAAAAGGCCTGTATGTCACATCCCATTCAGTAACGCTATATGGCATTGATTCAGGATACCAATACAACTATTATGTCGCTTCGATAAATAATAGTGGTAGCAAAGTCTTGGATAATAATAGTGGAGAAAATTATACATTCACTTTGATAGATACAATTCCTCCTTCTGATGTCACCAACCTTGCAGTGGATAATGCCACCTCAAATACAATTACTCTATCTTGGACAGCTGTAACAGACAGAGACATGAAGCATTATCTGATATACCGAGGAGGGAGTGAACTGACTTCGACAGAGAACACCACATTCATTGATTCTACAGTAAATCCCAGCACTCAATACAGCTATCAAGTAGCTGCAGTTGATATGAGTGGGAATATAGGTAATAAGACATCCGCTGTTACGACTACTACACTTACACCAGATTATGATGCTCCTAATATTGAAGAGATAGTCATTAGCAGTTCATCCAATACATCAGCATCATTTACAATAACAACTGATGAAGCATCAAAAATAGTGTTCTATTATGGAACAGATCAGGGAAATATGAGTAATAGTACAATAGACACCCTAAATACTCAACACTCAATAACCATAAGCAATCTTATAGGGGGTGATCTAGTCTATTATTCCATCACTGCATGCGATGGAAGTTCCAACTGTCAGGATAGTCAGCTGTACAGCTTTAAAGTAGGAGATGACCTGAGCCCACCTTTTGTAAACTGCACAATTCCTGAATACTCAAATTCCTCAACCATCACACTTAACGGCCAAACAGAAAGCTACGTAAGTATGCAGTTGTATATTGATGGACAGTTAAAGAAAGTAATATCAAGGGTTGATTCAACAGGAGAATTTACATTCTCAAATGTGATGCTTTCAGAGGGAGAGGTTAATACAATAAACATTACTGCGGAAGATTCAACAGGTAACAAAGCCACGATTCAAGGAAATATCTCTGTTGATACCATTGCTCCAGTCTTGTCAGTTTCAATGGATTCAACATCTACTACCTCCTCATTGCCTATCCAGATCTCCCTTACAGAGATAGCTCAGGTAGTAATATTCGTCCAAAAACAGGATAGTACAGATACTGCACCAGGTGATGTTCCAAACATCACACTTTCTTATTCGTCAGGTTCAAATACCCTGACTTGGGATGAAGTCAACGAAACGGATATAGAATCATATGTAGTGTACAGGGACGGAATTGGGGCTATTGCAGAAGTGACCGCAACTTCCTATTCAGATACTTATATCAATGGAAATACTACATATAAGTATACTGTTGTTGCAAAAGACGAAGCATGCAATTTAGGTACAATATCTGATTACTTAGCTGTCGCAACCGGATCAGATATTGGGACTGGCAATAATGCTTCAGCCATAACACCCTCTTGTGGATCTAACGAACCCGCCAAAAACATATCCGGCAGTGGTATATTCAATGTTTCAGTAACATTATATGATGGTGACAATCTGGTTTCTATTTATGCTTATGACGATGCAGGTAATTATGATCTCTATGTTGGTTCAGTACTATACGATAGTTCAGACCCTGTAATTGAAGAAACAAATATAGATGAAGATTCACCATACTACTCATCAGGCGTTTGGAGCTTATTCTTTGCCCCAAAGATAACTGTGAAAGGTAAGACAAATAAGCAGACTACAGTAAGTATATACATAAACAATGATTCATCACCTGTGGCATCTGTTCTTACAGATTCTGACGGATATTTCTCTACAGATATCGAACTCAGGCGAGATACTGATTATTACTGTGATTTCTCACAAAAAAGCGCATCCTGCTCATGGTCGGCCTCAGCACCAAACAACATTCCTGGAGATGCATGGCTTAACAATGTTAAGATGGTTGCATCAGATGCAGTTGGCCGCAACGACACAAAAATATATCCTGTGATATATGCGCTGTGCGGTGGGGGCGGAACATATTATTCTGTAACATATACTGACCCATATCCCGGAATGCTTAACCCAGCAGAATTGATCCTGGGTTATGAGATGATAACATTCAATGCCAATCTCACGTGGGTGGGTGGTACTCTTAATGAAGGTTCAATCAAAAATGTCAAAGCCGAAATACCACCGTTGAGCGTTTCTGATCTTGATAAATATGATGAGGATTGGATAAATGGTGGAAAACCTAAAGCAGTTGGAAAAAATAATGTTTATGTATCGATTGACCTAAAAGCAGTTGATCCATATCCTGGAGAAAACAAGACCAAGCTGGAGAAGGAACGCAATATCAGTCAAAACCACATTGGTGACTGCAACCTCCCAGGCTTTGGATGTTTTAGAGTTCCAATGATGCTTGAGATTACATTCAATTCTGAAGACCTTGATGGGAATTCATCAGAAAAAGTGCAGAAAACATGCACATATGTCGAAGTTCCTATCGATAGTCGGCTGCCCTCAGATCAGATCCCTACAGAATTTCTTGAGACCACCATAGGTGTCATAAATAAGACACTTGAAGTCATTGACAAGATTATGGAACCATTAAAGGAAGTCAAGAAATTCTTCTTCTGGACATGCCTTGGTATGAATGTTCCTCTGATATATTCAAGCATACAAGAATACTGGTCGTGTGAATTCTCAGCAGCAGTCGGTGGCATACTTGATCTTGGATTTGACAAACGGATTGCAGCACAAGGCATGTGCGAAATCTATGGAGATAATTCACCTTACCCTAAGAACAGGAACACACAGGGTGATGAGTCTGCATGCAACTCATGTGAAAGCGCCATAAAGACACGTATGGACTGGGAAAGCAGGCGGAACATGTTCTGTGATAAAATCTTTTGTGCAAAAGTTCCCACAGTAAGCAAATATATCAAAGATGCGACAAAAGCAGAATCAGTTACAAACACATGGAACAAATCACTGGCAAATCCACAATCCTCATCGGTAGAAATATACAGGAGAGATGATCCAAGCGGTACATCGGAGTTATATAACCTTGAAGATCTATTTAAATATTCATCGCATTGTGAGACACTTGAGCCTACCGGCACAAGCACAAAAATCAATATTAATTCAAAAACCCTGCTGGATGATTACATAAAATACGCTGATTCCTGTGAGGAGTTTCAGCCTTTCAACAAAAAGTGCTGCGGTTGGGAGTACATGAGGGACTGGAATGGCGGCTGTGGATTCATGGATTTCGGGATGAATGAGCTAAAAGAATATCACTGTCATATATCAAGAGCAGGGGAAAATGATCCACAATGCTCAACAGCAGCAAGACTATGGAATGCGGTTGCAGGAGTGTGTAGTAGTACAGAGGCAGCAGAATTTGAATATTTTAACTCAGGTGCAAGATGGCCTCCTTCAGCACATGAACAGAGAGCTGCTCTTAATGGATATGAATGGACAGAAGAGGATCAAAAACTCTATAATGATCTTCCAGCCACGGCAAGAAATAAGGATGACACTAGCAAGTATAACAACTATGTTGATGACAATTATATGGATGATTTTAGGTCATATCAGACTTCACAGAATAAAGACGTCAGTGGCAAGACTGATGAAGAAATCAAAAAGAGCTCATCTGATTATTCTACTTGGAGAAATAACAGAGTGACTGATCTTAAATATGAAAGATCAGAGATCCAGACAATGGTGACTGGTAATTCTGCAAGCAACCCACCAATTATTCTGATAAGGATAACCCCAATCAGCGATGATAGGTCAATAGGGGTGATAGGTTATCGTATAACAAAAGATTCTGTTCCGATGAGCTCACAATCAGAAAAAGTCGGTGCAACTGAAGATTCACTAATAGGTAGAACAGATGTATTCAGACCATTAAGTAATGGCAGGATTGATGATCCAGTCTATCGTGATGAAGATATGGATGAATGGGTTAAGTATGCCCAGGATACATTTAAAACAGCTACGGGTGCAAAATTATCCAATAACAAAGCTCAAGAACTGTATAACACACTGCTGACTCAGGATAGGGATGTTCTGGTGGATCCGACAGATGGAATACTACATGCATTCCAATGTCTGTGTATACCTGCAATGGAAGGATACCTTGCATGGTGGAGATCGATGCTTACAGCAGTAAAAGCATGCCTTATGGAAATTGTTATAACAGGTGACGGGAAATCCGGCATGTGCCAGGCAGTGCTAAGCGTATATGTATGTGACCTTCTATGGGATGCACTTAAATGTATAGTTAATAGGATGGGTCACTCCCTGGGAAGTTCTGGTTCAATTAGAGGAGGGTTTGGTGGATTGATGGCTTCTGTCAACAGCGGCATGAAAAGTGTATATCAAAGCACAATGGACCGATATGGAGACTCAAATACCTTTGGAACACTCTTTAGCGAAGAAAAGATTGTTCATGCATTCTGCTTATGGGCTTTTACAGGAGACTGGACACTAGATTTTGAGGGATTCTTAAACTCCAATTTCTCAACACCAATCAAAAGTTATGGCGCAGTTTATCCCTGCACGAGGAGATTTAAAGGAAGCGGTTCGAATGGATACGCAATTTTCAGCTACCATATTGGTGCTGGTCTAGTTGCAGGATCAGAGGTTAATTTTAGATTATATCTTCAATGCTCTGACACAGCTAGCTGTGACTCCAGCTTGGATGCTAATGGGAATCAGGTATTTCCAAATGGCAACTGCGATTGTTTACTCAATGGTAAAGGTCAACAGAGACAGCTTGTTATACAGAGTAAGCTCAATGCAGGAGATGTTTTTGATGATGAGCAATATAAAGTAGAAACACAGCAGTTCAGATATGACAAAGTGGTGCTCGAATGGGATTACATGGACTCGTCAAATGAGAAAAAGGTTGACTCGACTGAATGTATTATTTCTGATGTGGGTGGAACACCTCCTGTAGATTGTCATTGGGATGTTGCAACTTTATCATACAGATGTAATTATGATATTGGCACAAACGGAAATGCTAATATTCAGGATGTTGTATTGTCCGGAACACCTCCATTTACTGTAGGAGATGACCTTATATTTGTTGCTGACATATACAAGCTTAGTCCTGCAAATATAATTGCAGGAAATGATAATCCAGACCAGACCAGCGTGTCAACTGATGATCTTGTACCTGCTTTCCTACAGATGAAGATCAAAAACCAGAACGGAGCAGTTGTATATGATAGTGGAACCGAATACTATAAGATATCTAAAGACGGAACATCACAGATAACAATCGGTGGGTCACAGAATACATTCAGTTCATATGCAGGCCAACTCGAAAAAGCGTGGTTCTACGGCCAGCAGACTTCTGGATCGACAAATGTCAAGACTTTTACTGTGTCCGGAACAGATATGATCTCAATTGGAAGTTCATATTATAATATATATGTAAAATCAGGAAATCTGGACATCAGGCATGCTGTACTACTTGACAAGAATGGATTTAACACTTATCAGGAAGGAGCGCTTGACATCCAAAGCACAGGAAACACAGTACAATACACCCTTAAAGATGGTTCAGCAGCGATCGAATCAGGAAGTGTCGATTGGCGAAACGATTACACATTTGAGACACAAGGATTTCAGATAACAGTTACAAATACCGATATACTAACCAAAATGCTTGATGATAATAAGAAATACGTTCTTGGTTTCATCGCTGAATCACAGAGCACAGCATCAACTTCAACAGCTGACTGCTCTTCTAATGAGCAGCAATTCACAGCAGAGTTTACACTTTACGGAGCATCAAAGATTGACCCTGATTCTGCTCTCAACGATAGAAATGCTCAAGCCGATACAACAAATAAACATGATTCAGCAGATACAGCTATTAAGGTAGTGTGCAATAGTCAAGGAGTAGGCAGTAAGACGTGTGCGGTCAACGAATATCTTCCAAACCAATGCAAATGTGAAGAAACCTACTATGATTGTGGAGGAGATTATTCAACAACAACAGCAGGAATCATCTGTGTCGATTTGGATGGCGGAAAGAAATGTATGACTAAGACAGAAGCAGTACCTCAATGTGAAATCTCTTCAACTAAAACACTCGATAGTCACAGCTTTGGTGCATATGGATATAATGACATGGCTGGCTGTTATTGTGGAAGTGATTCAGAATATACAACTCATCTGAAAACATCTAATTGTGGTTATGGCAATCAGCAGGATTATTATTGCTGCTATGATATTAATTCCAAAGGATTTGCATGTACAAACACAAAAACATCCTGTGCTCCGGATAATATTGTCTCGGACTTTATGGGTCATTCAACAGCCCCTTCTCAATCATCTTCATCTGTATCTTCCGACAATAAAAAATGTTGGGCAATCTACTGTTATGATGGTAATGGATACTGCCTTGATCAGGACGGATGCTTGAGTGGTGATGGCAAGACTACAACAGACTATGGAAAAATATATGGGTCATCAGGAACAGATAATCCTCCAACTGCCTCATCATGGCAGACTTTAAGTGACGCATGCAGTGGAGCTGGTGCTTCAGAACAAAAGGACAAGTGCGGCGAGTTGGTCAAAGCAGTTGCAGGCCAGATGAATATTGACAAAACAGAAGCATATAATCTCATGTTGGCTGGATCCCAAGGTGATCCGACTCCTGATGGCCTTTTATGCAGCGGTTTGCTTCAGGTATGTTCTTCATCCAGCGGCCTATGGCAATCTTACTATAATGATTATGCAACTAGTTTTGGTCTAAGCAGCTCTGATAATTTTGCAAGTAAAATTGAAGATCCCTTGATCAATTCCATCATTGGGCTGGCACTATACAAGGATATGAGAGAGAAAGTCGTATCATCATATTACAGTGGAATGTCAATAAGTGATCCTCAAATTAAATCCTCGCTTCTGATGCGTTCATATGCAGCATATCTGGCTGGAGGTACATCTAAATTCATGAAAGAAACAGCAGTTCAGAAGTGCAGTGATAATAATATATTTATCTACGAGTGCCCAGACAACACAAATGAAAAGAACCTTAGATACGGGCAGTACAAATTTTTGGTATATAATTCTGGATATGACACCTTACCCACAGGAACACAACTTACGACCCTTTTACAACTAGAAAAACAAATATATCTCACATATTATACAACTGCGCCTATAAAAGAAATCCAAGAAGTTGGTACAGGTACGAATACAGACCATAAAATAGTGTGGTCTTAAATCTTTGAAATTGAAATTTTTTTTATTGTCGAATCTTTTATTGCTTGTTATTTAGAATTTCATCAAAATCTTCAACGATCTTATTCTCATAATCAGATTTAGTCATACCCTCAGGCTTTTCCATTGAGAGACCTGTAATCATCTGCTTGACCAAAGCTTCTGCACTAATCTTCCCACCAGATAATTCGTTGACATTGCCCATATCATGTTCAGATATCAGTTTGTCCTCAACTTCGTCTGAACTGCTGTAAGATTTGATCTTAATCGGGTCAAACTCACTGCTCACAAGCTCAGTGGTATTCTTAAGTACACTGAATGCACCCCTATCATACATTGATTCAATAAGATTGCTGAACGGGATGTCTGCTGGTTTTCCATTACTCAATGTACCATGGACTTTTAATAAAACAATTGAATCATCAAAATCCTTAATCCTAAACCGTATTTCCTTCTCCACAAAACTTGTATCCTTGCCATGAGCATCTATCCTGATAATATTTACTTTATGTAAATCAATATTGAGCAACTCACATTTTCCTTCATGGTAGTATGAAAAACTGCCACATTTTAGGTCCATGAGTTCCCTGAAATTGTTCGGAAAAGTAGGGCCGGGAAAGACTATCTCACCGCTATCAGTCTTTTTTACATGCCGATAATGGACATGCCCACCAGCATAATAATCAAAGCCTTTTGGAAGATATGATTGAGGGATATCTTCCATCTTTTGAAGTTCCTCTGGTTTAAGTTCACTTATTGCGCTGTGGAACATGAATATCTTAAATCCATCCTCTGATTCGATATGTCCATAGTCCAGTTTTTCATAGATACTTTTTTCAAGTGTTCCTCTTTTTCCAAGCATACCACATATCTTTGCCCCTGATTTATCGACTACAAAATCCAGTTTGATCTTGCCTTCATCTGTCTGGCCAGAAACGACATTCTTGACTAGCTCGGCATTCTCAAGCACATCGATAATAGTCTTACCTGATGGAGAGAAATCGTGGCTCCCACAGATCATATATATTGGAATACCTGCCTTTCGGACCAGTGCCATTGCAAAAGTAGTCTTCTTAAGTATATCAATCGCAGGAACAGATGTATTGAACAGGTCCCCAGATATCAGGATAAAATCAACTTCTTTTTCGACCGCAAAGTGCATTGCATACTCAAATGATTCCATTCCCAGACTGGACAGTTTCTGGTCTCTCCAACCCCCAAGATGACAGTCTGCCATATGTATGAATTTCATATTATTCAATCCCTCACATTATTATTGACTACTTAAATCAATATAATACATCTTTACATCAATAATTGATGTGAGTAATAATGAAGACCTGTATAAATGCAATCATATAAAAATAATTAGTGTTTTATCTTTTCTTATGCAAAAAGTGCTGGTCACCGGTGCAGCTGGTTTTATCGGAAGTCACATTGTTGACGAACTTATAAGACAGGGGTATGATGTTACAGGATTGGATAACTTGTCTCACGGAAAAAAAAAGAATGTTAATCCAAAAGCCCGACTTATAATTGCGGACATATCTGACGATTTATCAGTCTTAGATAATTATGATTATGTTGTACATCATGCATCTCAGATAGATGTCATGAAATCTATTGAAAACCCGCTCTATGACGCAAATACAAATATTTTGGGATCATTGAATCTTCTTGAGTTTTGTAGGAAAACATACGTTAAGAAGATTATATATGCATCTACAGGTGGGGCTATATACGGAAAACCTAAACAAATACCAACACCTGAGACCTGTTCTGTTGATCCTGATTCACATTATGGAGTATCAAAACATACTGTAGAACATTATCTTGAAATATACAGAAAACTCTACAGGCTTAATTATTGCATCTTAAGATACAGTAATGTTTATGGCCCAAGACAGGATTGTGATGGGGAGGGCGGTGTTATACCAATATTTATCAAAAAAATGCTCAATAAAGATACACCAATGATTTATGGAAACGGAAACCAGACTCGTGACTTTGTATTCGTAAAAGATGTAGTAAATGCAAATCTTCTTGCAATCACAAAAAAAGTGCCAAAACGCATTATTAACATAGGCACAGGAAAAGAGACTTCAATAAATGAACTCCACGAAATGATTACCAAAACTTTGGACATAGATATCCCAAAATTATATGGACATTCTATCAAAGGTGAGATCAAAAGAAGTGCTGTGGATATAACTGTTGCAAGAGAATATCTTAAATGGGCCCCATCCACAAGTTTAAGTCAAGGAATAGCACTTACAATTGACGCACTCAAAGAAAAGAACATTTAATTTTTTAGTTTTTTAGTATATGACCCATACCAACGCTAATAATTATCGCATTGACATACCTTAGACCAATATCTGTGAAATATACCGATAGAGACATATTAAAAAACCCCGTAAATACCAGTACCACATCGATAGCAATATTGACTGCAAATATGACCAATCCTGCTATCCAGGCTTCTCTGATAATATTAACATCTTTGAGACTCCTAAGATATTTCATTATGGCAAAAACCCCTACTAAGGTGCTGGCAACAATCATGATTGATTTGAAGAAAGTCATGGATATGGCCATTGTACCATCTGGCTTAAAGAACAAGAAACTTAGTAGGAAAGGAAACAACCAGATTACTAATGCGTAGATTACTAGTTTTATGTACATACGGATTTTCATTTTTTCCTTTTTGGTTTTTCAAAGGCAGTTCGCATCAATCTGGTTTCAAGCAACTGCTCATGAAAGATAAGACTCAATTCCTCTTTTATGTCCACCCCTATGGCAGCTACAAGGAAGAGCAATAGCACTACCAGATAACTGAAGGTGGCAGTCAGCATACCCCATGTAATCTCAGTGTTCTTCATGAACAGATCCCTTAGAAAAAAGAATCCAAGTATCATTACAATTATTCCAACACCAATAATTATAACCTCAAAAAGGCTTGCTCTTCGTTCTCGATAGTACATAAGATCACCTAATTACCAGTTTATTTTGGGTAGCAGATCTGAGCACCCCAGAACTGATACCCTCGCCAACACTGAACGCTGATTTACTTATTTCTCCGTTTAACATATCAAAAAAACTGACTGTCTTTTTGTATTCCACATATTTTGGGTTTGTCAGATTTAAGGTTGTTATTATATAATCCCTTGCTTCTTCTTCCCCTCCTAGTTCATCTATTAAATTAAGTTGTAGCGCCTCTGAACCCAAGAAATACCTACCAGTTGTCACAACATCAAGTTGTTTTTTTGTGAGTCCTCTGTGCTGTACAACAAGGTCAACAAAATCAGCCTGAATAGAATTTATAATGCCTTCAATAACAGTCCGTTTTTCTGCTGAGAAGTTTACAAATGGATCCCCAATATCCTTGAATTCTCCCGATACAATCCGATTGTATGAAATATTGAACTGCTCCAAGAATGCATCAAACTCTGGATATGAAGAGATTACACCAACACTCCCTGTTATAGAATATCTATGGGCGACAATATAATCAGTGTGCAGTGCTATCCAATACCCTCCACTGGCTCCAACAGATTTTATAAGAGCAACTTTGGTCTTATTGACTTCTGCAAGTGCATCACCTATTAGCGAACCAGCATATACTTCTCCTCCTGGAGAATCAATTTCAATAATTAATGCAACAATATTTGGATCATCTCCAGCATCTTTAATATATCCGGCAATGTCTTCGGCGGATGGGTGGTAGCTTGTGCCAAAACCTGCCTCAGAACCTTGACTAGATAGAAAACCATCAATATAGATTGTCGCAATTTCTCCGGATTTGCTCACAGATTTTGTTGTTGGAATAGAAATATCTGATGAAAGGATTACTGCTATCACACCAAATATGATTGCGGATACAAGCAAAAAACTCACAACGGCGATTACGATAATAATTGTCCTATGATTCTCTTTTTTTTCCATTTCCACCCCTAATAAGCTAAACTAAAATTATTATATTTAAATGTTACCAATAAAAAGTTTTTTGCACTGGTAAGTAAATATTTTTCCAAAAAGCTTATATATGCTCTTAAATTCGTTGTCTTAATGGTATTTAAACGTCAGAAGCCAGTAAAGCACAAAAAAAAAAGTCTCAATGGTGATCAACCTGAGATTATTAGAGTTAGACTGCCAAAGAATAATGAGACCTTGGGAATTCTTGAACAAAGACTTGGCGGCAGCAGAACAAGAGTAAAATGCCTCGACGGAAAGGAAAGGATATGCAGGATACCTGGAAGACTGAAAAGACGCCTCTGGGTAAGGGAAGGTGATATTGTTCTTATTGAGCCATGGGAACTTGGTGGAGATGGAAAAGGAGACATACTTTACAAGTACAATCCTACTCAAGTAATGGTACTAAGGAGAAAAGGTCTTCTCGAGAATTTGGATGAATTTGACGGTTTTTAATATTCAAATCGACACTTTTGATTCTTTTACCTAACAGATTAACCGCTCCATTTCACATACCTGTTGAAGTGAATATACATAACTATAATGAATGGGATGATGATGACAGGTAATATCCATTTATTCCATGTTAATTCTTCCTGGACCAAAAGCATTGTAGCAGTTGTGCCATTTGTTAGTTGAGATGTTGAGTACGATATATTTATCTCATAGTCCGGATCCGGAAAATGCCACGCCATAAGTGGGTCAGCTTTAATGACATCAAAATTACCTTGCAATTCCTGAGTACTACTGACTACTGATTTGTTAATATATTCAAATACAATTATATTCTTGACATGAGTCCATGAGAGAAAACCACTCCTTAATTCATCACTCACAGCACTGATATCAATATCTGTATGGAATACAGTTCCATGATCTGATACAATGGTTCTTTTTGTTATTGAACTGCCCCTTGTCCATTTGAGGGCATTCTTGATATCTGTATCTAATCTGGAATCAATAATATCCTGATCCAGTCCGAGCGAAGCATAGTAATCCGATAGAATGACCTTAATATCTGATAAAGTAATATCATTTGGAAATGTAAATTCACCAGTGCCAATAAGTTTAATAATAGTCTCTGGAGGAGTATCAATAAAAGTGTCATTGTTTTCTGATTCGGTTCCTGTTGTATTATTATTAACCGAATCATTTATACTTTGATTATCGTCTTTTGGCACAAATTCAGGCTCGTCAGAACTGATACAATTGCTATCTGTCGGAGGTTGTGAATTTAAAAAAGTGTTATTGTCAAAACAATAATCATTTGTTTCTTCTTGTGATACACCTGAATTCTCAAAGGTATTATAAAAAATCCGATTACTATTTGTTGATATGAGTATCATGTTGGAACCGGACAGACCACTATTTCCATTTGACAGTCTATTGTAAGTGATATTATTGTATAGAGACCTGACAATCTGAAGTCCAGATATCTGATTATCGAAAAAATCATTATTAAATATAATATTTGAATCAGATGAATTCATAAAGATACCGTTCAAGGTGTTTCCATCAAAATTGTTCCCTTCTATTAGCGAATCATCAACATTAAGTCCTGTAATGCCATTACCTATATTGTCCATGAAATTATTACCATTGATAAGACAATTATCTATCCCAGACAAACCAAGGCCAGCGTTCTTTGCTCCAATGAAACTGTTGTCAATTATTTCAATATCATCAGATTCCATGACGATACCGCCCATACTGAAATTCCTGAAAGTGCAACCACTTACTGTTATGCCATTCCTACCGATGATTGTGATTCCCACAGAATTGTCATTTCCTTCAAAGATAGTATCAACACACTTCACATTGACTCCATCGGACATAATTGTCAGACCCTCAACTACTTCAAATTTACCACTGCAGAACTCAATGTCATTATCAACATTATAATGATCATCCGGATTTACACATTCAGCATTGACAGTAGCCGAGGAGAGGATTACGGATAATATAAGCGAGAAAAGAACAAATCCAATATAGAATATGTTACACCTCTTCATGGATTCTATTTCGATTATAAAATATATAAAACTATGGATTACTTGTTTTAATATACTTGTCTTTGCTTCAATAAACTGGCATCTACATTTGAGACAGATCTGGTTCTTCAGTTATGTTCAAGTGAACTTAATATTTTCATAGAAACCCTGGAACTTACCTTTGAGATAATTATCCTGGTGCTTACTACCTGGATAATAGACTATAACAGCGTTTTCCTGCTTTGAGAATAATACTCCGTCAGGGAACATAATTGAACTGTTTTCAAAAGTTGTTCTATATAAAGAATTCTCCAAAATACCTATTGATTCCTGTACACGGCAGTATCTCTCTTCCAATTCCATTATCGAGTGATGTGTACTTTGAGTAAAACTTAATACTCTGCCATCAGGCATGTTAGGGTTGTCAAGATTTATACCCCTTAGTGCTCCATTGGATACAGTGATATTTACTCTGTTAAATCTATCTTTTCCAGAATAGAATAATGTCTTTCCATAACTGTATTCTCTATATAGGTTTATCTCTGAATTCAGTACCATAAGACCACTAGTCAAGTCATAAACTCCCGCATGCAGGCTGTTGATGAAAACTTCAGCATTGAAGTTAATTTTATCATTCTTTTTCATACAAAAAAAATAAGTGTAATTGCCTATGTTATGAAGTGTAAACTTCATATTGTCGGTTGTATTCATATTGTAGCTTCCATCTGGACCAAGCTGAACACATATAGCGCCTTCATTTGGTGTAACTTGTATATAACCATAGTGGGGTGCTTTAATAGTCTCATTTGTTGATTCAATAAATATTTCTGCCCTCTCAAATCCAATATATCCATCAGATATTGAAAAACTTGACCTATTGTCGTAAAGCCTGATCACAAGCGGAGGAGGGATATAACCGATAGTAGCACCACTACCAAATATGTCAAGGACAGGAAAAGGATATTTTGTGTAATGCACAGTTGTATTATCATTCATGTTTTCAATTACCAACAGTTCTGATAAATTGTCAATACCTGAAAAGTCAGCGTAATTGTTATCAACAGCGCTATCAAATTTAATCTCGATTAATTCATCAGTATCAGCGTCTACAGCTAAATTGACATTTCTGATATCATAAAGTGTATTTGAGTCGAACTCCATTATCTCAGATGTGTCTGTACTGGAGTATTCAATCCGCACATCATTTACTGCCAGTCTTTGGGAAGGAGGGATTTCCTCGATCAAGATTCTTGCAGAATTTCCCTGTCGTTCCTTGGCCCAAATCCTCGTATCATAATAATCATCTGAATCAAAGTCAATATCAACATAGCTGCCCATTTGAATACTAATCTTTTTTGGGAAAGAATAACAGGTTGCACTGACATAATCTGGGTAATTTTGAGTTGGAAAAACACATCTGTGGTCCGTTCCAATCAAAACAGTCATTGGGCTATCTCCAATCATGAATTCAACAGGTTGCCCATTGATGAATTCAGCGGTTTGACCATTGGATGCAGATTGGACATGAAGATCATTTTGATCGTTTGAATTTGTCTGTTGATCACTTCTTTGTGGAACTTCCCAATCTGAATTGTCATCCCCAACATTATATTCTGTTCTAACAGCACTTTCCACGCTTGAACTGTCAGGAACACCAGTCTGTCCATTTTCTGGGGGTATCTCCACCCACCCTTCTAAATCTCCATAGTATAGCGAATCATCAGTACCATCACCATCTTCATCCTTTGATTGTCCAATATATGGATCCCCTTGATGGATGTAATCACCTAAGTGAGATGATTCAGAGGATTCTTCGTCAAATCCATTGAGGATATCATCAATCTTATTTCCCCTAAGTTCATCCTCATAAGCTTCTATCTCAGCGAAATAATCATCTAAAGCCTGGTCTAATACTTGATCTTCTGAATTTGATCCGTCAACAGAATTAGGTGAATTGTAATCCTCAATCTCTTGCAAAGCCACAAGAGCATCATCGATATTGTCAAAATGAAAACTCCCACCCCATACACTATATTCCTCACTTCCATCAGAGTTAGTAATTTTTTCAATACCTGAGGGCAATTCTTCATCACTCCTTATATCCCCAACAATTGAAGCGGCTAATTGTTCAAGGATATCTTCATCGCTTGGCTCAGGCTTGAAGGTTGGCTCTTCGAGTCCAGAATCCAGATCAACTTCGTCCAGTGTACCGAGCTGCATATATCCTGAATCATCAGTTGAAGGATCAGTAAAAGCAGTCACTGCACGTGCGTTTGTAAAAGTCTGTCCACCGACATCAGCCTGACCAGCTATGTCTAATCTTTGGACTCCTTCATCATCATATGCATTAATCTGCGCACCTTGCTGAATATTATCGACAATCATCCCATCAATATCCAATTGGATATTATCCGAAGGCCCGCTGATCACAATACTGCTAGCACCAGTTACAGTATAACCATTAATCTGCCAGGCTCCATCGTGGATTATTATGGGAGTATCTGAGCTTTCTCCATTAAATTCAAGAGATTGATCCCCACATTTCAAGCTTGCGGGATTTTCCTGGTCCTGTGTACTAGAAGCTTTGCATCCTTCTAGATCACCATCTATGATCCTACCTGTTAATTCATATAACGCCTGTTTGGCCTGTTTTGGATCCAGCTCTCCCAGATTTTCCAAATCTTCAATCAATGGTTTCCCATTGACCTTATACATTAACTGGTCCGACTGAAGTTTTTTTTTTGCATCTGGATTCAAAGAATTGATCCTGTCACCATTCAGCTTATCTGGCGGAATAGAAGAAGGATCTTCAATTTTTGACCAGTCTATACTGTCTAAATCAGAATCTGGGATTGAACTCCAGTCATCAATCTCACTTGGATTTTCATTATAGTATTGTGGATCATCCTGATAATCAGCTGAATATAATGTGCTGGAACACAATAAGATAATTACAAATATAACAAAAAGGCTGTCCCTGCTCATTGAGTATCACGCCCAAATATAAATACAAAAGGTCTTCCCTCAATATCTGATCCGTAATCCTCAAACACAAAAACCATCTCATCTTCTGAAGGAACAAGTACCGTTACATTTATCTGATCGTCTCGATGAAGGTCAGTGAGACTAAAGGCTTTTGTGAATTCAGAAAATCCACTGACGACATTAAGATATTCATTATAAACAGCTCTAAGTCGTACGGGGTAATCGATGTAAATGTTTTCCAGGATGCTGATTCTGTCACCATAATCCATATTCATATCTGGATAAATTGAAAACTGGACTGACCTATCAGTCAACCTGATGTCTACTGAAGGATTACCTGCAATAACACTGAAAGGATATAATCCATCAAGCTCTTCAGTGCATTTTACAAACCTGTCGATAATATCTTGTTTTATATTTTCAATAATCTCATCCTCTGAAATTGCCCTGTTTGAGCGATTCATGACCATAATGTTGACTGGTTTGCCCATCATAATTATTATTGGGTCGTTGAATTCCATGAGACCAGTTGTCAGCCCAAGTCCTGTGATCGATTCTGTTATGATTCTCTTTGAACAGGATTGCATAAATCCTTTCGGACTGGAATCTACTCCATTGACTGACTGTTCATAGACACCAACAATAATAGAACTTGAACTTGTCATAACTATCGCTAAAAACAGAATCAGAAGACCAATTACAATATAATTCGATACTTGTGCTTTCATTCTAGTATTATTTCCATATTATTTAAGGATATCTTAATCTTATCCTCTATCTCATGAGAATCAGACTTGGATATTTCATTTTCAACTGCATCTATGACTTTCTGAATGTCAACAATCTCTTCCTTTTTTCGTTCGATTTTCTCACTTAAATCATTAAGAGTATTTTGAAGGTCGCTCTTATTAACTTCTTCCTTTGCATTTATGATTATCTTCTCACACTCTTCTAAATCTTTCTTGTGTTTAGAAATCCAATCGATGGATATCTCTGATAATAATGCAAGATTTTTTTCTTTAACATTATCCTTTAGACTCAGTGAACCGCTTTCAATACTCCTTTTCAGACCGTCGAGAGTTGTTCTAATCTGTCCAGCACTGTGTTTACCTATCGCATCAACAACATCAGATTCAATGTTTGTGCTTATACCTGCATCGATTGATATTTTTGCATATTTCCTCAATGCTCTTGAAAGAGGAGAGAACTTATGATATATACCGTCAGCAATCTTTTTTCTCTTTGCATAACTTTCATTAATAGTATTATCAAGATTCTTAAGACTTTCATATTCACTTGACTGACGGATTGCCTGCACTTCTGATTTGATATTTTTCAGATTAAGTTTAGCATTTCTTAATGCTTCCAGTTTCCGCTTGTTTTTTTTCTTGAGTTCCAGAATCTTATTGTTTTTGTTCCTCTGGCTGTCAAGCAGTTCTTTTATAGAAAGATATCTGAAATATTCTGAGTCCTCTACCTCTTTAGTAAACTCTTTGTTAATAAGGTCCAGCTTTTTTATTGATTTTGCAATATCACCAGATTCATTTGCAAAAAACTCCTGAAGGACAAAATATGACTTTTTAGTCGATTTATTGTATGCATCAAGCATATTGTCCATATCACGTGCATGATCAGAAAGCTTACTAATATTAGTAGACTCAAATTCTCTGCCCTTGACCTGTTCCATAAGAAGCCTCACACTCTTAACAAATGCCGAACGATTACCATTCATAATATTAATAGCCCTTGCAGGAATGTTCTCGTTTCGCAAGGTTGCCTTCTCAAGCTTAATGCATTTATCTTCAATCTCATCCCTTAATTCAGTAATCTTTTTCTTATAGGCTCTATACCTATCTTTCATATTCCCCTCAAATGATTTGAGTCGGCCATTTATGAATTCCTCGAGTTTGGAACGCTTAATTACTGTCTCCTCTTTTTTGAAGAACTTTTTTAAAAAATCAAACATATTTATCCCTTATATCTGGTTTTATTTATGTCTGTCGGTACTGTGATGCAAAAAGCTATAAAAAGATAATGATTACTAGAATATAAATGCCTAAAACAACAAAATTCAAGACACAGAAACATAAGAAAATAGCTCTTAATAGAATAAAAGCTCTTTTTGACTATGCGTCTGGTCTTAAACCAGAAGACAATGTGCTCGCTGATCGCTATGTATATCTTGCAAGACGCATAGCTATGAAATACAAGTTGCATATACCAGCGCAACTTAAAAAAAGATATTGCCCATATTGTTATTCATACAGATTTTTTGCAGATAATGCCAGGGTAAGGACAAAAAACAACAGATTGATAATATCCTGTTACAATTGTAGAAAGCACTACCGGTTTCCCCTGATTGCTCCAAAATCAAATAAAAAATCACCCTTAAAAACAGAGGTTGAAAATGGAAGTTGATCTTGAACTTGAAAAAGCAAAGCAGAAGATTATTGATTCCTCTGCAAAAAGAGTATGCATCCAGCTCCCCGATGGATTAAAACCCAAGGCAGGGGAAATAACTGATTATCTGAAAGAGCATACCAAAGCTGATATATATATTTGGGCAGCTAGCTGCTATGGTGCATGCGATGTTCCTGTTGAACTGGAATTACTGGATTTTGACCTAATAATCCAGTGGGGACATAGTCATTTCAACCGACGAGATATCAACTAACTCTTGACTGGTTATGTTATTGTAGTATACCCAATTCGCAGTAATCCAAATAAAAAGCTATTTTTATGAGGTGTTTGAATTGTATAGGTTGTTTTTAGCTGAATAATAAGTTGTTTTCAGCTGTATATATAATTATCAACTGAAACTATTTATATATGAAAATATTCTTGGATTATAATGGACAAAGAGAAAATTAGCGAATACATGGAAGCTATCAGAGAAAA
Organism: Candidatus Woesearchaeota archaeon; assembly: GCA_021734865.1. Classification (GTDB taxonomy): domain Archaea; phylum Nanobdellota; class Nanobdellia; order Woesearchaeales; family JAIPIC01; genus JAIPIC01. Next base: position 38,123 of record JAIPIC010000005.1, read on the forward strand.
AGCACATAAAGCGGCTATCTTGATTAATCAGGAAGTCACAAACAAGACACCCATCATCCTTAGGCATCATGCTGATTGCGATGGTTATTGCGGTGCTCTCACAATTGAAAAAGCCTTGCTTCCAATGATAACATCCCAGCACCAGAATGCAAAATCAGCATATACTCATTTTAAAAGACTGCCTATGGTGTCTCCTTATTATGATATTGCAGACGCTCTGCGTGATGCAAATACTATGCTTGAAGAAAAATCAAAATTTGGTGCAAATCTGCCTCTTCTTATCATAATTGACAATGGTTCAACCCGCCAGGATTTTGAATCAATCAACTACCTCTATTCAAATGGAGCAAAAATAATTGTAATTGATCATCATCTACCTTCACTTAAAACCGGAACAGACGCTCCAGCTGGTATAATTGATGACTTTACTCTTGAGCACATTAATCCGTATCTACTCGGCCTTGACTCAAATATAACAGCCGCAATGCTGTGCTATGAAATGTCCAGGAGACTATCTCCTGAAATTTCAAAATACGTCTATCTTCCATCCCTAAGCGGATTGGCAGATAAATCTGAAGGTCCAGTTTTTGATTACTACAAGGCCCTTGCAATTAAAATGGGTTATAATGATGAACTACTGGCAAAACTCTATATGTTGATAGATTTCTTTGCATATAATAACAGGCACACCCCTAATCGACATATAATCAGCGACCTATTAGGCGGAAGCATAGAAGAACAGGAAAAGCTCATTTCAATATTTGATGATAAAATCAGTGAACTCCTCAAAGATCAATTGCAGATACTTCGGGATAATCACACTAAACAAGTCATGGACGGATATAATCTTGTCATGGTAAATCTGGATCAAACCTCATTTAGAGGTTTCCCAAGCTCTGGGAAAGGAGTTGGGATGCTCTTTCAATATCTCAATGAAATCAAAAAAGAAAAATCTTTATGCATCGGCTACGGAACTGATAGGATGACACTTAGAATCCCAAAAGATATTGACAAGACTGTTCAGGGACTTATGAAGTATATCACAGATAATGACAGATCCACTATTATTGACGGTGGTGGTCACTCAAAGGCAGGCACAATATTTTTTGCTTCAGTCTACAAAGAAAGAATTATGGACTTATTGAACAGATATATGGCTTCATAAATTATGTTATGTATATTTAATATACGTATCTTAAATGTGTGTATATTAATGTGTATTGAGAAGCTGCATCATGAGAATTTGCATAATAAATCGTCATATATCCCACATAAATATCCCGTAGAATAATAAAAAGGAAAAAAATGATTTTTGACCACAATATTGGAGCATTCATAATATCTGTTTTAACTGTCTACTTGGGCTATCTATCTGGTGAATTCCTGGCCAAAGTACTCTCCCAAGAAAAAATCGAAGTTCTGATTCATCTAAAGACTGCTGCATATTCAATATTAATTTTGATAGCATTATCTGTTTTTTTTGTATTTGACAACTTAACCATAAGTGTAATTCTCGGATTGCTGATATTACAGTTGTTGTTTGAAAAATATCATATTGCATTGTTTACACAGGCGATACTGCTTGTTATCTTAAGTTTTCAATCCACTTTTGAACTCTATGTGTGTGTACTTTTTATATATAATGTAATTACTGGGTCAGTCAATTATTATACGTCGGGACGCTTCAATCTTCGATATGTTATGATGCCAGTATTGGCAACCATGATGTATTTGTTAATGACATAAGACTTGTTGAATAAAATACCGTATGTGTATTATATAATACTCAACACAGATACAGGAAATAATGCTGTAGGAAATAATCTAATAAAGAAATAATTCAATATAGAAATAAACTAATAAATAATGAGGTGTATTCTCTGTCAATTCTTAATATGCACAAATAATCATACTATTAAACGAAAACCTTTATAAACACCCTCCAACTCCTTGCATAAAGACCCGTGACTAATGAAGGCATGCGCCTGAAGGAGGTTGCAAATTCTCATCTGTCCGTGGTAGGAGGTTATTAAAATGTCAGAAGACCTTGTAGAAAAAGCATATGAATCAATCGAACTTGCAAAAACAACAGGAAAACTCAAGAAAGGAGTTAATGAAGTTACAAAAGCAATTGAGCGAGGAACAGCAAAGCTAGTGGTTTTTGCTGGAGATATTAATCCTAAAGAAATTGTAATGCATCTTCCTATGCTATGCAAAGAAAAGGAAATTCCTTGTGTTGAAATCCCAAGCAAAGATGACCTAGGGGCAGCAGCAGGACTTATGGTAAGCACAACAGCAGTTGCAGTATTGCAGTCAGGAGAAGCAAAGAAGAATATCTCAGAAATCGCTAAAGACCAGGGATTAGAAAAATAGGTGTCCAATATGAAAAAACCAGTCAACAAAAAGGCCCAAGACGATAAGGTCGCAGGACGAGTAAACTTTACTATGGCCTTTCCGGCCCGAGTTGAGGAAATCATGGGTCGAACAGGAACTAGAGGCGACGCCATACAAGTTAGATGCAAAGTCCTGGATGGAAGAGACCAGAACAAAATCCTGCGAAGGAATGTCAAAGGCCCAGTCAGAATGGGAGACATCCTGATGCTTAGGGAAACTGAAATCGAAGCTCAACCATTAAATCGTGGAAGGAGATAAAAATGGCAAAGTGCAGATTCTGTGGGGAGACAATCAAGAGCGGCACTGGCAAAATGTATGTCAAGTCCGACGGAACCATATTTTATTTTTGTAAATCAAAATGTGAAAAAAATATGCTCAAATTGGGCAGAAAACCGGCAAAAATCAAATGGACAAAGGAATGCCAGGAAAATAAAGAGGTTAAAAAATGATTGAGAGATCGCTCGTCATACTAAAGCCAGATGCAGTCCAGAGAGGGCTTATCGGTGTTATAATCTCAAGATTTGAGAACATGGGCATGAAGGTAGTGGGCATGAAGATGAAATGGGCCGATAGGGATTTCTCTAAAAGACACTACAAAGATCATGTGGAAAAAGCTTTCTACAAAGGTCTTGAGGATTTCATCGTCGAAGGACCTGTAATTGCATTTGTAGTTGAAGGTATCCATGCGATCGAGACAACAAGAAAGCTTGTTGGATCAACAGAACCAAAGCAGGCTGCTCCAGGAACAATCCGAGGAGATTTTGCTCATCATTCCTATGCATATTCAGATAAAAAAGGCATAGCGATAAAGAACCTGATTCATGCATCAGATTCAGTTGAGAATGCTCAAAAAGAGATCGAACTATGGTTTGATAAGGAAGAACTGCACAGTTATAAGACCGTGCATGAAAAACACGTATTTTAAAGGTGATTATATATGGGAGAAAAGATGGTTGACAAGGTAACCAGGCTCATGAAGAAGCCAACTCACATTAGAAATATTGGTATAGCAGCTCACATTGACCACGGCAAGACAACGTTTTCAGACAACCTACTCTGTGGAGCCGGAATGATGTCAGAAGATCTGGCTGGGAAAGCTTGTGTACTTGATTTCCACGAAGACGAAAAGGCACGTGGGATCACTATCGATTCAGCAAGTGTTTCGATGGTGCACGAGTACAAAGGAGAAGAATATCTAATTAATCTTATTGATACTCCTGGACACGTAGATTTTGGTGGAGACGTAACTCGAGCTATGAGGGCAGTTGACGGCGCAATCGTACTATGCTGTGCATCTGAAGGTATTATGCCACAGACAGAGACAGTCCTTAGACAGGCACTAAAAGAAAGAGTGAAACCTATCCTTTTTATCAACAAAGTTGACAGGCTAATAAAAGAACTACAACTAACTCCAGAACAAATGCAGGAGAGGTTTGTAGGAATCATAGGTCAGGTTAATCAACTGATAAGAAAGATTTCACCTGAATTTGGTGATCAATGGCAGGTCAATGTACAGGACGGAAGCGTCTGCTTTGGATCAGCATTCCATAACTGGGCTCTTTCAGTTAAATACATGCAAGAAGCAGGCATAACATTCAAAGATATAATTAATGCGTATCAAGGTGGTGGAGAAGAATATAAGAGCTTAAGAAAAAAGGCGCCGATCCACGAAGTCATCCTAAACGCAGTTATTCAGCATTTGCCAGATCCAGTCAAATCCTCAGATTACAGGATTGGTAAGCTTTGGCATGGAGATATGGAAACCCCAGAAGGGAAAGCACTTAAGACTTGCGACCCTAATGGTCCTATGGCATTCTGTATCACAAAAGTAGTTGTCGATCCACAAGCTGGAGAGATATCTGCTGGAAGATTATTCTCAGGAACAATGAGAAAAGGGATGGAAGTATTCCTTGCACGTTCAAAGCAAAAGCTCCGAGTGCAGCAGGTATACGTATACAATGGAGCAAAACGTGAAATTGTCGATAATGTCCCAGCAGGAAATATTATTGGTGTTGGTGGACTGAAATCAGCTCCAGGAGAGACAGTATCCTCACAAGAGATGGATCCATTTGAACAGATATCCCATATTTTTGAACCAGTGGTCACAAAAGCAATTGAGGCAAAAAGACCAAGTGATCTTCCAAAGCTTATCGAAGTATTGAAGAAGGTAGCAAAAGAAGATCCGACAGTTGTTGTCGAGATTAACGAAGAGACAGGCGAACATCTTATATCAGGGATGGGCGAGCTGCATCTTGAAGTCATAGAAAACAGGATAGTTACAGAAAAAGGAGTTGAAGTTCAGACATCAAATCCTATTGTTGTATATAGAGAGACAGCCACAAAACAGAGCGGTGAGCATGAAGGAAAATCACCTAATAAGCATAACAAGCTCTATTTTAAGGTTGAACCACTGACTCCTGAACTTAAAGAGGGAATAAGGAATGGTGACCTGTCTGAGATGAGGATTAAGAAAAAAGACCAGAATCTCTGGCAAACCTTCGAAAAATACGGAATGGAGTCAAAAGAAGCAAGGAAGGTCAAGGACATCTTCAGCGGCAACCTATTTGTTGACGCAACAAGAGGTATTGTCTATATCAATGAAATCATGGAAATGGTACTTGATATGTTTGAAGATGTTATGAAAGCAGGCCCATTAGCAAATGAGCCATGTACAGGACTTAAAGTATCACTAATGGATTGTACTCTTCATGAAGATGCCATTCACCGAGGCCCAGCACAGATGTATCCTGCAGTCCGTGAAGGTATCAGAGCAGCAATCAGCGACGGAAAGCCCGTGATACTTGAACCATTGCAAATCTTACAGTTCGAAGCGCCTGAAGAATACATGGGAGAAATTTCAAAATTGATATCTAACAAAAGAGGTCAATTACTTGAAATGAACCAAGGAAGAGGCATGGTTGTTGTAAAAGGCAAGATACCTGTTGCTGAAACATTTGGTTTATCTTCAGACTTGAGAAGTGCAACAGGGGGAAGAGGAAGCTCATCACTTGTCGATCAGCTCTTTGAAAGGTTACCAGACGAATTGCAGCACAGGATAACAGCGCAAATCAGAGACAGGAAAGGATTAAAATCAGGAGATGCCGAATAAAATTGGTGATTCTCGACATCAGGACCACCATAACATTTATATACTAGGCAAAATCCCCAACATACCCGAATATTAGGAGGGAGGTACAAAATGGCAGATAAAAAAGAACATGTGAATCTCGTTTTCGTAGGTCATGTAGATCATGGTAAATCAACAACAGTTGGAAGGTTACTTTTCGACTCAGGAAATATCGAAGAACAGGCTATGCGAAAACTCAAAGAAAAAGCAGAAGAGCTTGGCAAAGGCGGATTTGAGTTCGCATTTGTAATGGACAATCTTAAAGAAGAAAGAGAAAGAGGAGTCACTATTGACTTGGCACACAAGAAATTTGAAACAGATAAGTTCTATTTCACAATAATTGACGCGCCTGGCCACAAGGACTTCGTTAAGAATATGATTACTGGCGCATCGCAAGCTGATGCAGGCGTACTCGTTGTCGCAGCCAATGACGGTGTCATGGCTCAGACAAAAGAGCACGTTTTCCTTTCCAGAACACTTGGAGTTGGACAGTTGATTGTTGCAGTTAACAAAATGGATATGAAGGAATATTCCGAAGAAGTATTCAACAAGACAAAAGAACAGGTTACAGCTCTTCTTAAATCAGTTGGATACAAACCAGATGAAGTTAAATTTGTACCAATCGCATCACTTCCAGGAGATAATGTTTTCAAAAAATCTGAAAACATGAGCTGGTATACAGGACCGACACTGATTGACGCAATCAATGATCTCAAATCGCCTGAAAAACCAACTAATCTTCCGTTAAGACTTCCTATCCAGGACGTATACAGTATCCAAGGAATTGGAGTTGTACCTGTTGGTAGAGTTGAAACAGGAGTAATGAAAATCGGTCAAAAGCTTTTCATAACACCTGCACGTGAAGGTAAAGGTATTGCTGGTGAATGTAAATCTGTAGAGATGCATCACGAGCAAATGCAACAGGCTGAACCTGGAGATAATGTAGGATTCAACGTCAGAGGAATTGGTAAAAACGATATCACCAGAGGAGATGTTGTTGGAACACCAGATAGCCCTCCAACAGTTGCTACAGAATTCACAGCTCAGATCGTAGTACTTAACCATCCATCCGTCATAACAGTTGGATATACACCTGTCTTCCATATCCATACAGCACAGGTTGCTTGTCAAATAGTGGAAATACAGAAAAAGCTAAATCCAGCCACCGGTGAAGTCTTGGAAGAAAATCCTGATTTCATAAAGAACGGAGATGCAGCAATTGTGAAAATTAAGCCAGTTCAGGCTTTGGTTATTGAGAAGCAGAAAGAAATACCTCAGTTATCTAGGTTTGCTATCAGAGATAGTGGAACAACAGTAGCTGCTGGTATGTGCATCGATCTAACCAAAAAACAATAATTTTTTTATTTTTGAGGAAGTGAAATGCAAGCAGCAAGAATAAAGATAGCCAGTGTTGACATTGGTAAAGTGAACGAAGTATGCACTTATATTAAAGAGATTTCCGAAAAGACAGGAGTCTACATGAAAGGGCCTATTCCGCTTCCTACAAAAAGATTGCGAGTGACTACACGAAAGAGTCCAGATGGTGAAGGATCAGCGACCTGGGAAAGATATGAGATGAGAATCCATAAAAGGCTTATTGATCTTGGAATTGATGAGCGTGCTCTTAGGATGGTCATGCGGGTTCCAATTCCAGAAGGACTAAACATTGAGATTGAGATGATTGAATAGATCACTCTTTTTTTCTTATTATATTCTTACAACAATATTTATAAACACTTTAGTATCTCTAATTTTGAAAGCCGGGATCGCATAATCTGGTACATTGAGCAGTAAATGGCTCAGTGCAGACAATTGCGCAAGCCTGGAAACAGATCCGGTTATTCTGATAAACCTGTGAGCTTGTTTCCTCCGGGATATCTGGGTTCAAATCCCAGTCCCGGCGTTTATATTTTCTACGTTGGATTAAGCTTTGCTTATATCCAACCGACGTTAGGTGTCGACCGCTATCAGTCGTTTCATTCCCGGCGTTTATATTTTCTACGTTGGATTAAGCTTTGCTTATATCCAACCGACGTTAGGTGTCGACCGCTATCAGTCGTTTCATTTCCGGCGTTTATATGTTCACATCCCGGAAAATAAATTTAAGAACACAGTCGGTGGAAATCAAGAATCGTGCCTATAAAGATGTGAGGCGAAATGAAGTTCATTCTTCTCATTGGGATTTGAACTTTGTTGTTTTGTATTTGAACATCTTCGGAATCCAAGATTTCTTGATATTCTCGCTACGCTCGCATGAATCCTATGTGGTTTATTTCTTAGATTTAAACATATATTTGAATGTGTGTGGGTAAGAATTTGGCTTTGATTGGATCATTTGTTGATATGATCATCTAATATGGGGAGGGTTATATACTTCAAAATACATATTATGGTTATTAGGTATGTTTAATGGGGGAAATACATCGATTGAAATTTTATTTTGATATGTGGATTTGTAAGATAAAGTAATTTATATTGAGTTTAATAAGTACCAATTGCAGTTTTAATGAACTCAACTGAAATGTTTTTCTTATTCGACGATACACGCAGAAAGATTTATTAAGTTATAATTCAGTTAATACCATTTGTATAGTAGTTGATAGGCTATTTACAATGGAATTAAAAAAAAGACGTATACTGATTTTCTTATTTGTAGTAATATCACTCTTGTCTTCAGTCCATGCTGCACCAGGTCCTTCTGATGTACTTCAGACTTTCTTTGATGTCATGAGCAATCAAAATATGGTGGATTTCCTAACAATTCTGTTCATGTTCACATTGATTCTTGGCATAGTATACGCTGCAGCCAAATATGCAAAACTCTTTGAGGGAAATAATAAAGCCAGAAAAGGTTTTGGAGTCGCATTCTCAGGAATAGCGACACTTGGTCTTTTCTTTGGTGCAGGAGTCACTACTCGTACGATGGTAGAACGCATCCTCGGCGCATTCTTCCCGGCTGGAATATTTTTTATCGCTGCAATACTAGGTATCTTAACCTATAATCTTTTTGACAGATCTACATGGTGCATACAAGTTGGAGCTGGTCTTATATCATTTGGAATGGCATTTTTGGTTTATGGATCAATATTGAATGTCAGATGGACAAAATCTATTGGAACAGTTGCGATGGTCTTTGGAGGCATCATGCTATTGGTTTGTGCATTTAGAAATCGAGAACCAGATGTACCCGCACCACCTCCTCCTCCAGTTCCGCCCATACCTCCAAATCCACCAGGCCCCGGTCCTGGTCCCGGCCCAACACCCCCTACTCCACTGGATATTAGCACACAATTGACAAACCTAAACAATGCTCTGACAAATTATAGGACACAATTTGCGCAGTTCCAGATGTATGCAAACGATATTCTGCAGACTCATCATGATCATATAAACAGCTTAGGTGGATACGGACCACCACTCCCACCAGTTAGTCCAGATCAACTGAATAGAATGTATAACTCTGCGCAACAACTGGCCAATACAGCAAATACACTTGATTCAATTGTGTATCATGTACAGAATCATCCGGAATATGCAAACATCATTCCTGCTCAATTGGCTACGTTTGCTACCTACGTAACAGATATTGCAACAGAATATGCTAATTTTAGTGCTTTTGATGCAGATTTTTGGACAAGATATCATAATGGAGACCCACCAGCATGAAAGACCATGACCCAATGATGAAAGAGAACGAAGAGAAGATAAGAAGCTCGTTCAACGTATTAAAGATGAGTGATCGATTCAACAGAATGATTGATACTCTTAATACATTGCTGCATAGGATTGGTGACCCAAAGAGGGCAAAAAAGATTGAAAAAATATTAGCGAGATTAAAAGTCGCAAATAGACACTCAAAATATGTGTCCAACGATGAAAATCATACAACTCTTAAGAAGGAACTGGATAGTGAATTCCAAAATCAGAAAGATGAATATGATGCTTTAAGAAAAGAATTCAACTTCCTGCATACAACATCAACTCAATTAAAATCATATATCAAATATTTGTCTCATGAGGATAATAAATTAGATACTAGCAGAGGATTCTTTTGGCATAATAAAAAGACAGATAATTGTCCAATACTGTATAATCTTAACAGGATATATTTCAGATCTTATCAATTGATAGTTAGATTAAAGCAAGTATATACAGAACATGACGAATTAGTAACATTACTCAGTAACTTTATCCGAGTGATGGATACTAATTTGGAAGTTATTAAGAGGTATGTAGAAAAGTCACATTTGATTGGGCAACAAGATTTACATAATGATGATATCGCATTTCTTGAAGATTTAGATGTTGTAGGAAAAATACAGAAGATGTTTAATGACAGCGTTATTGAATTTAACAAGATCCATGATGATTATGTCGTCAAAATGATCTCTCGTATAACTGAAACATTGCGTGTGAAATACAATGAGATTAAACTAACATTAGAGGAACTGGAAAGGGATAATGACCTGGAAAAAGCTAAGAAACATAAACAAGCATCTGAACTGATTTTTGGTAAGAAGAAAAACATCCTGATATTAACAATACCCTTCCATATCAAATCAGGAGTAATAACTAATAACCGGATGATTCTAAGAAATATTAATCAACACAAATATAACGTCTATGTGATCACACATTGGTTCAATGATTATTCATTCTTTGACAGGTTTGCAAATGATACAGTAAACGTATCTACCTCTCCATATAACCTTCATGATATAAACGAAAAAAAGCTGTATATGAAATACAGTATCGAGAGAGTGCTCTTAGAACTGAAGGAGAATTACTTATTTGTTCCAGATGTTGTACATCTCCACACCCATACTTATGAAATTGATGGTACATTAGACATAATTAAGGATACACTTGGAAATCCACCAATAGTATACACTGTTCATCAGTTGGTTCCTTATAAACCATTGGAAGAACAGACTCAACTGGATATTCTAAATGGTAGAGTTGAGCCAGAACAGCTACAGCAAATTATGGACAGTCATTATACAGATAAGAAAATGGGTCAAAAAGGAGCATTACAGAAGGCGGATTATGCGATTACGATAAGTGAGACACACAAAACAGCATTACTAAAATTCTTTCCTGAGTATCATAATAAAGTATTAACTATCCCTAATTCTACAGATATTTATAAGCACGCAGTGGGTCTAGAAGCAGAAATTAAGAGAATCAGAAATCATATAGGAAAAGACAAAATTGTACTCTTACATGTTGGACGGGTTGAAGCTCAGAAGAGACCAGACATATTACTCCAAGGTTTTAATAAAATTTGTGAGCGCTACGAAAATGTAGTACTCCAGATGGTGGGTGTTGGTGGAGGCGATAAATCTAAAATTATGAAAGAGCTTATAGATGAATTTGGTCTGGATTCAAGGCATTCAGACAAAATTGAACTGGTTGAATGGGTAAAAAGGGACATTTTGCCAGCTTATTACATGGCAGCCGATATATTGGTTTATCCATTGGTAGAGTTTGATTTATATTCATGTGCGGCTCTTGAAGCATTGTCACTTGGAACTCCTGTAATTACATGTAAAGGAGAATATTCAATCTTTGGAAACGCAACAACTGCAGAAAACATGGCTCATGCATTTGAAAATTATTTGAAAGATAAGGAATCAATAAAAAAACATTATGAGAAAATAAAAGAAGAAATTAGGGGCAAATTTTCAGTTCATAATTTCATTAATAACCATGAAGAGGTGTATGATGCACTTATAGAGCATCGATCTCCGAGAATTAAACAGCAAGAATCTCTCATTCATCCCTTTCAGGAGCCTAAAGAATTCAGGAAGAAGAAAAGCCTTGAACCGGAACTCACCCACCCCTGGAATAAGGATATTTTACCAACTTTTGATGGAAATCTTAATGAAGTGCCACAAATAATTGAAGAATTAGATAAGATTGGGATTGAGAACTATAGATTTTATATTATGTGCCATTGGTTCTTTGACAGAAAGATACTTGAAGAGATGGGGTGTGAATTCTCGAAAATGGATGAAACATCAAATGTTCCAGTCAAGTGTAACAAACCCGAATATATTGGAAATTGGATGAAATGGTTTGAAGAAAAGGCAAACGGACAAAACCTTGATGCATACATATATTCATTAATAAAAGACGAAATAAAACAAAATGCAGAATGGATTGTTGAATATTTTAAGAGTAAGTATAAAGGCACGTATGATGAAGAGCTTTCTAAGAAATTTGGTTTCCATACAACAATATTGCATCCACCTACAGAGCACCCTCAGCATATATCTAATTACTCTAAAGAAGAAATGATACTTAATGAACTTCAATTCTTTGAATACTTGATGAAGTTAGTGTTTAAAGTAAATTCATATAAGGTCCTATATGGACGTACTCCTGGCGGTGGTGGCTTTTTGTATGGAGATGATGACATAACCCAAACCAAGTCAAAGAGACTGCAGGGTATTGCTCGGGGATATAATGAGCATTTCAAATGGCGAGTCTGGAGACTGGCAGTAAATACTGAAATTATTCCAAAAGAAAGAGCACAAATTGCTAACAACTATAGACACAAGAAAGTCAGAGCAACATGGTGGGATACTGATCCTTGTGAAATCCTGATGCATACGTATGTATTTAATTCTCCAGAAAAGTTTAATAAATTTAAAGAGTTTGTCACAGAAATGGATCAAATTACAGAGAATTAATCTTATTCATCATATGTTCTTCAGTGTATTCTTGTGGTAAGTGATTCATTATTGGATTCTGATGTGTCAACTTTTTAGCTAGATCATTGATGTCACCAACCTTGAAAGATTCCGCTAAATTTTTGTCAATATATAATTCCCTGAAAACAGGAATATCACTAACTAATAAAGGTGTTCCACAGACAATAGCTTCTATACCCACCATATTGAAACAGTCAAGATGTGCAGGTAATACAACAAGTTGAGCTTTACTTATTTCTTCATAAATCTCTGATCTGTCGTATATCCAATTTCTTGTAGTATATTCAATCTTATCAAGAAGGGGCTGAATTTCTTTGCCGTATGGAGAATCTATGTCACCGATTATTCTTAGACTTTTATTGCTTAACTTGCATGCTTTTATTAAGTCAGTGATCCCTTTTTCTCTTGATATCCTTCCAACATATAAAATATTGTCAGATTTCTGTATATTATTATAATTTGATTTTATTCCATGATAGACAACCGTGAACTTATTCTTTAGTTGAGGAAAATCACGTATCGCTTTGTTTTTATGGTGATGTGTGAGAAATACTATTTGGTTACATTTTCTGAATAACTCACTCTGAGCTTCATACTTTTGCTGCATTAATATACTTTGTCCATAATAACATATTTCTTCAGATATTAGATGATGACAAAAATATATTTTCTTACCATTATATTTATCAATAGGACCGTTAAATACGTTTGAATCCATTATTGAATGAATGTGGAAAATACTGGATTTAGAAATGCATGAATTAACACTTAGATTTACGGTACATAAATGTGGTTTCAGTATATTTCTCCTATAAGTAAGGAATGAACTGTTATTAAGCAATTTGGAATATCTGTTAATGAATATCCAAATACCGTCCATACTCATGTAATGTCTTTGAGCTGAGATAAGTGTGACCATTAAAGATTTATAACCCGTATTTGTATTTATACTTATTTACAGTATCTCCGCTAGGAAAATGATTACTCCTAAGTGCTCAGAAAAAAGCACATAGGAGTACATCATGGTTGTTTTTGCTATAAAACACCATGAAACAAATAATCACTTTCCTAAAAAAAGCTTTTGATTCTCTTGAC
>JAIPIC010000069.1 GCA_021734865.1 Candidatus Woesearchaeota archaeon
TAAGGCATTACAATTGTTTAAAGGAATATCATCCTATAAACTTTTCCGTCAGCACCCTTGGTTGCGAAATCATTTTCGCAAAGGACATTTGTGGAGTCCAGGTAAATTCTTTCGTTCTGTTGGGAATGTTACGGGTGATTTGCTTAATTACTTGATACCTCGGACTTCAGTCCGAGGAGGTTCATTTTTTCTAATAAGTCTACTATTCTTGTTTTTTCAGGACCCATACCTTTCCAGTCAAGAACAATCATTTCGACAGGCTCAAGAGTATGATCGATCGCCTTTTGTACTATATTTTCAGTAAGATACTGAAGCGCATATTTAGGACAGATGTGTCCAACACTGTAATTGTATTTCATTAGAATCTTATTTGCGGTCTGATTATAGTGGCCTGAACCAAAGACAAGAACTGTTGGATGCAAGTCAATTGGCTGAGTAAGGGTATCAATTAGCGTTTTTGAAATTATCTTCGCTGCCTGCTTGTCTCTCCATTGCTCTTCGTTATTTCCTATCTCAATGAACAGGCAGGGTTTATTGATCTTTGGACCATGATGGGTGGCTTCAACGGTGACTTCGGCGTCGAAGTCCTGAGCATTTTTGACCATATTGAGATATAATTTACGTTCCAAATCAGCTGGTATAGTGCACAACTCATGGGGTTTTCCTCCGTACTCTGTATTTTCTGACCAGTTCCCTGGAACATGGATGCATAGACTTTTCTTCTCAGATCCACAAGAATGACGAGTTGCAAATATGATCGTATCACCTAATGTAATGTTGTCTAATCCATCAGCGAATATGGTATCTTTGTCAATACTTAAAATCTCAATGTCTGGGTACTCTGGATTCAGGTAATTTATTTCATCTGCTACGCGCCTGAATCCAAATTCTGAGATTAGGGTGTCAAGGATGTTCATACCTGCTGTATCTTTTTGCGATATTATTATACTGTATTTCATATTATAAATAACTGAAAATAATCTATTAATATGTTTCTAATAAAATATTTAAATTGACTTGTTTTTAGTCTGTTGTTATTAGGAGGAATTTTCTGATTATAATAATCCTGTCAATATTTGTAATAGGTTTTACTAATCTGCCATCTCCAGATACGGATCTAAAAAACACCTCTTTCATTTCTGAGCCAGTATTTAATAATGCAACAATGCTGATCAAGATTAAAGAGCAAATAATTTATTCTTTTGGTGTAAAGATAGTTTATGATCCTTTGAATATAAGACCAAATATCAGGTCTAACACAAGCATTCCTGAAATCGAAGTGAATTCTGATTATAAATTTGATCTATTAATGGGTACAGCAACAAATAGACAGTTGACAATAGCTGGTATCAGTGCAGAAGGGGTTAAACCGGATGGAAATATCAGAATACCAATCAACATATTAACAAATTATTCCAAAACTCCAATAGTCATAAGTGCTTTGGTGACAGATGAAAATGATATTGAATCCGAGATTAAAGTTGATGTTTCAATTGAGTGAAGCGTTTAAAAGTATTATTCCTTTGTAAATTTATATGGTTTTTTGTGTTTGTATTGATTGACGCTTGCAAAATTTTTAAAAATAAGAAAAAAAAAAAGGTTTACATCATAGGCATTCCACCCATGCCTCCCATACCACCCATAGGCGGCATTGAAGGGCCGTCATCTTTACTGCTTGGCAAATCTGTCACGACTGCGTTTGTAGTAAGAATCATTTTTGCGATGCTTGCTGCATTCTGGATGGAGCTCCTCACAACTTTTGTTGGATCTATTACTCCTGCTTCCATGAGATCACAGTACTTGTTTGCCTTTGCATCATAGCCAACTGTCTTCTTTTCAGACTGTTTTAGTCTTTCAATGACAACTGATCCATCAACTCCAGCATTCTCTGCAATCTGTCTTATTGGTTCTTCCAGTGACCGCATGATGATGTCTAGACCAATCTTTTCGTCGCCTTCCAGCTTAAGCTCTGACAAAGCTTTTGCACAGTTTAGGAGCGTTACTCCTCCGCCTGCCACAACACCTTCTTCGACAGCTGCTCTGGTTGCTGACAATGCATCGTCAACTCTCATTTTCTTTTCTTTCATCTCAGTCTCAGTTGCAGCTCCAACATTAATGACAGCTACGCCACCAGCTAGTCTGGCAAGTCTTTTTTGTAGGTCTTCTTTGTCAAATTCGGAGTCAGCTTTGTCTATCTGCATCTTGATCTGAGCGATTCTTGAGTTGACGTCAGCCTGATCGCTTTTTCCTTCGACGATAACTGTTTTTTCTTTGTCAACCTTGATTCTTTTGACAGTTCCAAGATCTTCGATCGTTACTGCATCAAGTTTCATTCCAGCTTCTTCTGAAATGACTTTTCCACCTGTAAGGACTGCGATGTCCTGAAGGGTCTCTTTCCTGTCATCACCAAATCCTGGTGCCTTGATAGCAACTGCTTTAATTGCTCCTCTGATCATGTTCAGCACGAGGGTTGCAAGAGCTTCTCCTTCAACATCTTCAGCGATGATAACAAGAGGTTTGCCCATCTGTGCGACTTTTTCAAGTACACCAACTAAATCTTTCATTGTTGATATTTTCTTGTCGTACAAAAGGACGAATGCGTCTTCAAGGACTGCTTCCATCTTTTCTGTATCTGTTGCCATATATGGAGAGATGTATCCTTTGTCAAACTGCATACCTTCAACTACTTCAAGGTTTGTCTCAAATGATTTTGCTTCCTCGACTGTAATTACACCATTATGCCCTACCTTTTGCATAGCGTCAGCGATAAGCTTTCCGACTATTTCGTCACTATTTGCCGATATTGTTGCAACCTGCAGTATCCTTTCTGTGTCCTTAACGTCAAGGCTCTGCGACTTTATTGTCCTTACGACAATCCCGATAGCTTTATCGATGCCTTTCTTGACTTCCATTGGGTTAGCGCCTGCTGCAATTGTCTTAAGACCTTCTTTGAGTATTGCCTGTGCAAGCACCGTTGCGGTAGTTGTTCCGTCACCAGCAACATCCTGAGTCTTTGTGGCGACTTCTTTGACAAGTTGTGCGCCCATATTCTCAAATGGATCCTTTAATTCTATCTCTTTTGCAATGGTAACGCCGTCATTTGTTATTGTAGGAGAACCATATCCTTTATCCAAAACAACATTACGTCCTTTTGGACCTAAAGTTATCTTTACTGTGTCTGCAAGTTGATTTACTCCTGAGAGCAATTTTTGTCTTGCTTTTTCGTCGAATAGTATTTGTTTAGCCATTTTTTTCACCTTATTCCAATTTTGCTAATATGTCTTTGACCTGTATGATCAGGTGTTTTTTGCCATTTATTTTGACTTCTGTGCCTGCATAGGACTCATAGATGACTTTGTCACCTGTCTTGACTGGCATTTTCTCGTCCGTACCAACAGCAATTACTTCTGCTTCCTGGGTTTTTTCTTTTGCAGAGTCAGGTATGTAAATACCGCCGGCTGTTTTTTCTTCAGTTTCTTTGGGTTTAATTAGAACCCTGTCTTTCAATGGTTTTATACTCATTGGTATCACCTTTTTGTTTTGATTATTAATTCAGGTAGTCAGCTTCCGATTTGCTGGATAGTTGACGTTGCTTTACGTCATCTATAGCAGCAGTGAAGTGCTTGTCTGTTATCCTGAGATGTTCAATGTTATCTCTATACTCTCGGAGACCGTTTAAACCCGCCTCTTTACAAATACTTTCAATTTCTGCTCCGCTGAAGTCATCGGCTCTCTTGGCAAGATCAGCAAGATCGATGTTATCAAGAGGCATATTCTTAGTATGAACCTTAAATATCTCAAGCCGAGCTTTTTGGTCGGGTCGCGGGATTTCGATCTTATAATCAATCCGTCCTGGCCGCATCAACCCTGGATCGATCAGATCGGGTCTGTTGGTAGCTGCTATTACGATGACATTTTCAAGCTCTTCGAGACCATCTAACTCAGTCAATAACTGGTTAACCATCCTCTCTGTTGCATCAGTCAGAGAGGTCCCCCTTATTTTTGATATTGAATCAAATTCATCGAAGAATATGATAGTAGGTGCTACTTGCCTAGCCTTTTTAAATATTTCCCTTATCTGCTTTTCAGATTCTCCAACCCACTTTGAGATGAGTTCAGGACCTTTTATTGATATAAAGTTTGCATCCACTTCATTAGCTATGGCTTTTGCGAGTAGGGTTTTTCCATTCCCTGGTGTACCATACATGAGAATACCCTTAGGTGGTTTAATTCCAGCCTTTATAAAGTCTTGTGGACTTTTTAGCGGCCATTCGATAGTTTCAATCAGCTTTCGCTTCACGTCATCAAGCCCGCCAATATCCTCCCATTTGACTTTTGGTTTTCTGATAAGAATTTCTCTAACAGCAGAAGGCTGAACTTTTCTGAAAGCTGCGATGAAGTCTTCCATTTTAATTGTAATCTTCTCCAGTACGTTTAGGGGAATTCGTTCATCGTGCTTTTTCAGATCAGAGATCCATGGTTTTATAGAATTTAAAGCTGCTTCTTTGCAGAGTACTTCAAGATCTGCTCCAGTGTATGAGTAAGTCATCTCTGCCAGTTTATCAAATTCAACACCCTCTGTCGGCATTCCTCTTGTATGTATCTGTAGTATTTCTTCTCTTGCTGGCGTATTTGGGATATTTATTGCAATCTCACGATCAAACCTTCCTGGACGTCGCAATGCTGGATCAAGCGAGTCTGGACGGTTAGTTGCAGCGATGACCACTATCTGCCCCCTGTTATGAAGTCCATCCATAAGTGTGAGCATTTGGGAGACAACACGCCTCTCAACTTCTCCTGTAACCTCTTCTCTTTTTGGTGCTATAGAATCTATCTCATCTATAAATATAATCGATGGAGCACTTTTCTTAGCTTTTTCAAAAATATCGCGCAGGTGTTTCTCAGATTCACCATAAAATTTGGACATTATCTCTGGACCATTTATTGAATAAAATGCGGAATCCGATTCATAGGCTACTGCCTTTGCCAGCAGAGTCTTACCTGTTCCTGGAGGACCTGTGAGTAAAACTCCGGTTGGTGGGGTTATACCTACCTGTTTAAACACTTCTGGATGTGTTAAAGGGATTTCTATCATTTCCCTTATCTGATCTATCTCTTCTTGTAAACCACCAATATCTTCATATCTCACTTCAGGAAACGCGTTTTCATTAGCATTACAGGCTTCTTCATTAACCTTGATTATGGTTTTTTGATCCAAATATGAAGTCCCACGAGGTGATATATTCTCAACAATGAAAGTAATATTACCCTGTATGTGATTGATTGTAAACACATCATTTTTCCGTAATGGAAAACCATTATTACGTTCCTGCTTGAGGAGATCTTGGTATTCTTTTGTGTGTTTTAACTTGACTTTCTGTCCAGCCTCATGAGGTATAACCACAGAAAATACAGCTTTTTTGGTTGGTTTGATTGTAACCTTTTCAATTGTTACTTTTTCATTCAGCTGAATCCTGGCATTCGAGCGTACATTACCATCCATTTTAATAGAATTATTATCATCAGCCACCAGCTGACGTACAATGGCAGTTGTTTCTCTCTCACCGCAAATTTTGACATATTCACCGGGCTTAACGCCCAGTTTTTGCATATTTACAGCACTGATTCGAACTGTAAAACGACCTATGTCAAACTGTTCAGCTTCCACGACTTTTAATTGTAGCTTCATTTAATTTCTAGCCTCTTGACTGTCTCTTTTTGCTCTTTCATCTTTGGGACGCTGATATTTAATACACCATTAGTGTATTCCGCGCTGGCTTTGCTGGTGTCGGCGTTTTCAGGTAAAGTCAAGCACCGATAGAAACCTTTGTATGATCTTTCGTACCTATATGTCCCTTTTTTCTCTTCTTTCTTCTCTTCATTCTTTTCGACTTTAATCTCGAGACGATTGTCATGCATTTTAATCTCAATGTCTTTCTTGTCAACACCAGGCACTTCAATGTTTGCAACAATCTCCTTATCTGTTTCATACATGTCAGTAAGAGGGGATCTGTATGTAACAGAATTATTTTTTTCGTCTAGCATTAACTTTGGCTCTGACTCACTGAATAGTCTGTCCAGCTCTCTTTGCACACGGATCAACTCCGACAATGGGTTATATTTGTATAACATTTTACACCTCCTTGTTAACTTTAAGTCAACCAATTATACTTTAAGTAGTCATAGCTATTATTTAAATCTTTCGTTTAAAAGTTGGAAATGTTGATGTATTGACATAGTATTTTTCAATTCATCTCACTAAATAATGCGTTAAAAGCGAAGAATTCCCCTTAGACTGCAAGGAGTATTGCATATTATTTACACAATAATTCACACAAGATTTTACATACCGACCAATATTTTCCACAACAACCCGTATTTAGGTATGGGACAAACATTCAAAGAAGTAACTATAATTAATCTTAAAAATCACCTAGAAAGACAATAACGATTTGAGTTAACATATAGGGCCGTCGATAAAAGATAAACCATCACTCATAAATATCCAGTGATGTGACATCATCCGCAGTCCACTCAGGAATGTCTTCACAGAATTGAAGTTTTTCTAGTTTTCCAATGTCCTTATAGGACAAACCCACCCTCTTTAATTTTATGTTCATTTGTATCCCCCAAAAGAGTTCTATTTTTTAAGAATTTAAATTTAATCCTTGCTTTATGCATACATATGCATACATATGCTTTTTTTTATATTATATGACTAAAACTCCAAATAATTGCATAAATTTATTAATAAGTACATGGTATTGATGCAGATGAAACGTAAGGTTGTAAAGCACGGGCCATCAACATTTATCATATCTTTACCATCAAAATGGATAAGAAAATATGATGTTGCTAAAGGAGATGAACTTGAGGTTGAGGAAACAGAGAACACCATCCTTATCTCAACTGAAAAAGGAAGGAAGCTTGGTAATGTTGAAGTAGATGTTTCTGACCTGGACAGATCTTCGCTAATGTACCTTATTCGAGGTCTTTATAAGCTAGGATATGATGAAATTAAGGTCACTTATAAAGAGCAATCGACGAAGCATTACAGGCTTCAAAAGAACAGAACAATCCTTTCAGTAATACATGAAGAAATAAACCGACTAACAGGGATAGAAATCATCCAGCAGAGAAGCGATTACTGTATAATTAAGACTCTTTCAGAGATGTCATATAGGGAGTTTGATACTATGTTAAGACGTGTTTTCTTGCTAATATTAGATATGAGTAATGACATGTGTGCCAATCTGAAAAAATTAGATCTCATCTCGATGGAGACTTTTGAAGAAAAGCATAACACGATCAACAAATTTCTTGCTCTATGTGTTAGAATTGTAAACAAGAAAGGAACTGGCAATTCACTTAAAAATCATCTTGTGCATAGTATCCTTGCAATTCTGGATAAGATTGTTGATGCTTACAAGCATACAGCCAGATTAGTGATTATTCACCAACCGCAGTTCAAAAGCACCTCTATAATAGAAAATATGCACAGGGCCAATGAAATTTTTTACAAGATGTACTACAAGTTCTCAAATGCTAAGGTTGTCGAGTTTGCCAAGATCCGTGATGAGACGATAAAAAGACTGAACTCAAATATATCAAAATATTCTAAGGAAGAACTGATTGTTATATTAACACTAATCCCGGTTCTGGACCTAATCGTTGCCATGGTAGAGTACCGCATGGCAATAGACCAGCTTTAATATAATTCACGATTTCTCTCATCTTTGATAATCCTACTGACCAATTGAATTGTTTTCAGATAATTCATGTGTCTTAGACGACTAAGTGTGCCTTCATTTACCATCTCATAACCACCAGGGTGATTCTGAACGTCCCAAGTAAATTCAGCGAGAGTAGCTGGCATTGTATCTATATGAAAATCAAAAAAGTCTGCATATTTACCAAAAACAGTACTCTGATCATACGCATAATCAAGGGAAGCAGTTCCCCTTCCCCTCTGTTCAATCCGTCTGACCCTCTCCCATGAAGGGGTATTAATCTTGATAGTTTTCATTTCAGGATAAAATCTTTGAAGTTCCCCTGCCAAGAATAGGTTCTTTATTGTTATTAGAACATCCTCCCCTCTTGCAAGCGTATTCTCGATAACATTATGGGGATAAGCTATATCATATTGGCCCTGGTGATTGAGGATGATCATATAGTTATCAGCTTGTTTGGCAAGTTCCTGAGGAGTAAGAAAATAATGGTCGAATTTGTCAATCTCCCCCTTGTACTTTCTTCTTGTAACAGCATTAATTATTCGGCGGGTATATGGAAGAGCTAGTTCTAGTCCGTTTGCAGTAGATGTCTTGCCCGTACCCTCAGGACCGACCAGTCCCCAGACAGCTGGTTGCCCGGTAGCTCTTGAATAGGTAATTTCATCATATCTCTTTTTCAATAGTCTATTGACTGTGTCCAATAAAACGTCACCACTAGTAGGTTTTTCAAAAATTTTAGCCACAACACCTTTGGTTCTTGAATAGTCACCCACTTCTGCATTCCCTGTGAGCATGACTATCTCAATAAGGGGATAGGTCTGTTTTATGAGTTTTGCCAGTCCAATCCCATCCTCTCCTCCCAATACTTTATCTGTTATGACAACCCCTACCTTGTATTGGAGATTTGTCTGAATCTTTGCAAGTGCAGTATCATGGTCTTTTGCAGTTGTAACTCTAAAACCATTTTGGAACATATTTTCGGCAATGGCTTTCCGCACATCCCTATCATCATCAACAACCAATACTGTTTCAGGACCAGTATAATCTTCTACACTCCTTGTCTCAACCATCTTAGCTCTTTTTGCAGCTCCCAATTCTGTTTCAACTATTGAACAGAGATCCTGAGATCTAATTGGTTTTATCGCCATTGACATGAATCTATGTTTTGTAAGAACCTCTTCATCTTCAAGTTCGGGCTTTGTTGTCAAGAGAATAAACGGAGTATAAGCATCATGTTCACGCACTTTTTCAGCAAAATATAATCCGGAATAGGAATCGGGTAATTGCTTATTGGATATGACGATCAGGGGGTCTTTCTGGAGAAGTTCTATTGCATGAGGAATGTCTGAAGCAATATTGACATCATATTTTGCCCCAAGGACTTTTACCATGATTTCAAGAATTTCAGAATCATCATCTGCAACCAAAACATGTTTTTTTGACATTTTACTATCCCATAGGAAGTACAACTATAATAATCTTACTTTAAAAATACAAATTCTTAAAAAAAAGAAAAAATCAACCGTAAATACGATCGCTGACAATCTTACCTAAAGTTTTTAGCTGCTCAGATGTGCAGACTGTATGATCTCCTGAAAAATCAGTATTTGAGAAAACAATTCGCCAATCTTTTCCGTACACAGTTACTGATTCTCCTAGAGCTCCATTATAGCAGGATTTGTCTGTAATTGCATACCCACAACCTTCCATAAGAGTATCAATATCATCAGGATTATATCGACCATTACATACTATTTTGATTGCTTGTAATGGATCATCTGTCTTGAAAAGTCTTGAGCACACCTGTCCTATGCCAGTTTGAGGCTTTATGTCTTCTTCTATTGTAGTAATTCCACATGTTTCTTGAATATCCTCAACAGTTAAAAGGCTACAATTTTCTAGGGATCCCTCCAGTGGATCTATTACTTTGGCTGGTACTTCGGGTGGGACTTGTGGTTGAGAATCCGTTGGTTTAGAGTTATCAGCACCGTTGGGAGAGGGTTCATCCAGATTATTTGTTCCGTCAGGCGCTGTTACATCAGGTTGAGTGCTTGCACCGTTTGTTTGTGTTGAATCTGGTTGTGTATCTGCGCCATCAGATTGTGTTGAATCAGGTAATGTACTTGCATCATCTGGTTGTGTTGCGCCGTGTGCGTTAGACTGAGAGTCTTCGCTATTTGTCTGACTACATCCAATCGTCAATGCTAAAATGGCCAGCATAATTATTATTTTCTTCATGTTATCCCTCTTTTTTGAGTTTATATTAGTAAAAAGTCGTATTAATGCTATATAAAATTGTTGGTTGCGTATTGCCACTGTTCTAAACCGTAATTATTGCACAGTTATAAATATCTGTAAGTAGTATGTTATCTTATTTCTTGGTTGGAGGTAAACATGCAACCAAGAAGATACACTAAATGGACCCCTCGACTTCGTCGATGGATCATCAAAC
>JAIPIC010000070.1 GCA_021734865.1 Candidatus Woesearchaeota archaeon
CAAAATGGAGTTTCAGCCACAGAGATGGGCATTAGACCATTTTGTAAAATTATACAATGAAGAAAGATTACATCAAGGAATAGGATACAAAGTACCACTTGAAAGATACAAGAGTGCAAACAATTCGGTTTAGTTCAAAAGAGTTGTCCAACAAAAAATAAGACTATTCAATAAGATCACATCTCTTCAAGAGGTTTAATCGACAGTATTTTAAGACTAGATGATAATGCTCGTTTCACAGAATCCAGCAAATATAATCTTGAATTCATCAGCTTCTTGTCTTCAGAAATTACCTTGTTTGAATGATAATAATCATTGAATGCCTGACTAAGATCAAGCAGATATCTGCATATTTTTGAAGGTTTTAAATTTTCAGCCGCATCGTCTATGACCTCAGGAAATCGTGCGAGAATATTCAATACTTTCCGGTCATCCTCAGTATCAAGCAATGAAAAGTCTATGGCATCATCATCTTCTACCTTGATATCATAGGCAGTTTTTCTTAAAATTGAGCTAATACGTGCATGAGTATACTGAACGTAAGGGCCAGTCTCTCCTTCAAATGAAATAGACTCTTCTGGATCAAAATTCATATCTTTTTGAGGATCATTCTTGCACATATGGAATTTCAGAGCTCCTAAACCAATGTCTTTTGAGCGCTCACTCAATTCATCTTCAGTCAATTGATGCCTTTTAACAATCTCCCGTCTGGCAAGATCTATCATATTGTTCATTATATCATCAGCATCGACAACTATACCTTCCCTACTCTTCATCTTCCCGCTAGGTAGGTAAACCATTCCATAACTGAGATGGAAGCATTTGTCGAAATAATCATGACCAAGAAGTTCAAGAATCTTGAAAAGCTGCTTGAAATGAAGATTCTGCTCTGAGCCTACGACATATATACTTTCATCTAGATTGTAATCCTTGAATTTCTGTTCTGCCAAGAATAGGTCTTGTGTAATATAAACAGAGGTTCCATCAGATCTTAATATGATTTTATCAGAAATTCCGTAATCCTCAAGTTTTGCAACTACATTGCCTTTATCATCCTCACTAAAAACATTATCCTTAAGCCCTCTTTTCACTATCTCTACAGCATCCTTATAGATTTCACTTTCAAAGTAAAATTTGTCAAATGAGATCCCCATATTCCTAAACGTCTCATTGAAACCATCAAAAGCCCACTTATTCATCTTTTTCCATACAGACCGCGTCTCTTGGTCTTCGTTTTCCCATTTTCTCAATAATTCCTGGGCTTTCTCATCAAGGCCCTCATCTTCTTTGGCTGCTTGAGCAAACTTCACATAAAATTTACCTACAAAATGGTCTGATTTCTCATCTGGGTCAGCACTATCACCCCATTTCAGATAAGCATACATTGACTTACAAATATGAACACCTCGATCATTGAAAAGACATGATCTGACAACATTGTTCCCAGCGAACTCAAGAACCCTAGAGACAGTCTCACCGATTACCATGTTCCTGACATGACCCAAATGCAAAGGTTTGTTTGTATTAGGTGAGACAAATTCCACCATAACATTCCTGTTAGTATTCTTTCGGACTGAAAAATCCATATTCAGAACTTTTCGTGCAATAAACTTCTTGTTTACAAATATATTAAGATATGGTCCAACAGCAGAAAATCGGTCTATAACATCTGAATTTACTGAACATCCTGCAAGATCAGCTGCAATCTCTTGTGGTGACAGCTTCAACTGCTTAGCCAATTGAAAACATGGCATAGCAAAATCCCCAAATTTGATATCTTTTGGTACTTCAAGCTCAATACATTCAACATTAACCTTACCATCAAGGGCGTTAGCCAATCCAGTTTTCACATCATCAATAATAATTTTCATTTTTTGAATCTTCCATTATATAAAATCTCATTTGAAATAACTTTATTTCGTATCCGCGTTTGAACTTTCACATCCATATTTGGCACTCATGCATACATTATGCATATACAAAATGAATTATTTATATAAAAATGAATGTGTTTTGCAATACTATGTAGATAGCAACGTAAATTAATAAATCTTTTTTAAAAAAATTTATAAATATTCTTATATCAAGTTATTTCATGAATCCTGATATAAAAAACATAATTGAAAATGATGCTCATATTCAAAAAGTAATGTTCACATATGACCAAATCAACCACAAGACAATTGAATTAGCTTGTGATATCGCACGTAGTTTTCCGATTGATAAACCAATCGTGGCTATATGCGTCCTTAAAGGGGCAGTCCCATTTTATAGTCTGCTCTGCCAGAAACTCTCAGAAAAAGGATTCCAGGTGGATTTTGAATTTGTAAGGATACGATCCTATATTGGCACTGACAGCAGCGGCACTGTTGAAATAAGATTAGACCGAGAGATGGACATTGATGATAAGAATGTACTTATTGTTGAGGATATTGTTGATACCGGCGCCACTCTTGAAAAGCTGAAGCGATTCCTAAATGAAAAACATAGTCCAAATGATATAAAAATATGTACACTTCTTGATAAACCTTCCAGGAGATTAAAAGACACAAAGATTGACTTTATTGGTTTTGAGATCCCTGATGAGTTTGTAATTGGTTTTGGGATGGACTGTGACCAGAAATACAGAGCTTTGCCATTTATAGCTATATATAAACAATAATTCTTCGTACCTTACATGAGATATATGTGATGTACAAATAATTTACATACTTCTAGAGATCAGGTCATTTGCAACTTCTGTCGCTTCTCTGAGAAGTTCACGCTCTCCATCAACTTTCCTGTTTCTCATGAGTATTTTCCCATCACAGATCGTCGTATCTACACAGGCAGAACCTGCAGAATATATAATATTTGATACGATATTATAATTAGGGGTCATCTCAGGACGCATAATATCAACAAGAATCATGTCTGCTTCCATTCCTTCCCTGATTCTTCCTGCATTAATCCCAAACATTTTTGCTCCATTTCTAGTGGCAAGGTCAAATGTCTCTTTAGCATTTAAGGCAGTTGGATCATTGTTTGTAAATTTCTGCAATACAGTAGCAAATTTCATCTCCTCAAGCATATCAAGATTGTTGTTGGACGCACAACCATCTGTTCCTAGGCCAATTAGAACACCTGCGTCCCTAAGCTTATTGTATTGGAATGCTTTACCAACAGATAACTTCATATTGGATATTGGATTATGTACAACTCTTGCTTTGTTCTTGGCTAATAGATTAATCTCTTTATCATTTAACCAGACTGCATGTGCACCGATGAATCTCTCTGATAAAAATCCCAACTTCTCAAGATATTCCACTGGCCTGCAGCCATGCTGCTCAACACAGTCTTTAACCTCTTTTTCAGTTTCTGAGAGATGGAAATGGATGAACAGGTCATGTTCCTCAGAGAAATCTCTGATCCATTCCAGACTCTCTTTTGAAACAGTATAAATGGCATGTGGACCAAGAGCAAACTGTATTCTGTCATTCTTTTTATGGAATAGAGAGAAGTTCCTTTTCATAGTTTTGATGCCATCTTCACGCATATCATCCTTAAACTGGTCGACATGCACCCCACTAACTGCAGCCCTAAGACCAGATTCATCTGCAGCTTTGTAAGTCCCTGGAAGATGCCAGTACATGTCATTAAAAAATACTGTTCCTGTCTTGATCATCTCAAGACACGCAAGCTTTGCACCGACATACACATCTGATTCAGTCATCTTTGCCTCAAGTGGCCAAATCTTCTCAGAAAGCCATTCATGCAGAAGCATATCATCTGCATATCCTCTTAGCAAGGTCATTGCAGCATGATTATGCCCATTATAAAAGGCCGGAAGCACCTCTTTATTCCTTCCAGATATAGTATGTTCCGCTTCAACATTGACATCACCTATCTCGGTAATCTCATTATCCTCCACGTAAATATCTACAGTACTACCCTTTAGCAACACATCCCTTATCAGTATACTCATTTTAATCTCCTAATCTTCAATACTGCTCTTGATCTCTTTGACAATATCGAGCAACAGAACAGTTTTCTTATCTGAAAAATCCAGTTCGATGTCCTTACAATCATCTCCAGCACCATTGGCATAATTATCAACATAACATATTGCCCCGTATCTTATATCTACTTCCTGTGCCAATGATGCTTCAATAGCCATAGTCATACCAACAATATCAGCATATTGACTAAGCATCCTCACCTCAGCTTGAGTCTCATATCTTGGGCCGTGTGTCATAGCATACACACCTTTCTGAATCATCCTGTCTGTTGCAACTCTTTTTGCCGCAACCAGAAGCAGTTCAACTAGAACAGAATCCATCTTAGGTGTCAAGAATCTTAATTCATTGTCAATATAAGTCTCAAAACAAGAGAAATTTATATAATCATCAGCAATAATAATACTTCCGGGAATTATGCTCTTCTTAAGACTACCAGTTGAATTTAAGCTTATTGCGATTTCGCATCCTAATTCTTTGAGCCCGGCAATGTTTGCCTTATGATTAATCATATGGGGAGGGTGGTTGCTTTTCATTCCATGTCTGAGTAAAATAATACACTTCTCCCATTCTTTGTAAGAAATATCCCCATATTTGGTCTCTAATGTCATGACTGGACATTTATCAAACAGCTTACTCTTTGCAAATGAACTTCCGCAGATGAATGCATATCTCATTAGTGAACTGTTCTCCTAGAATATACCATAATAAAGTATAATCCTATTTTTTCTGTGCTTTGTCTGATATTATTGCAGAATTGCCAGAAGGGTCCTCGAGTATCAACTTACTCTTCTCTTGTCCCCACATAATCTTTTGTATCTTTTTTAGAAGATTTTTAGCCTTCTTACGGGCACTCTTATCTTCCTCATTCTCACGAGTTGCCTCAATAATAGATTTAACTCTTGAAAAGATTCCTTCGACATTTGTAATAAAACCCTCAGCATTTGGGCCTGGACTAATCGTAGTTATATGTGGTATTTTTATAGTCCCTTCAGAACTTCTAATAATCCTGATATTCATATCATCTTCAGAATCAATATCCAATGAATACTTGACAGGACCTTTACTCTCAGCAGCCTCGATATCACTCTTATGATAATCGCAGTTGGTACACTGCATGCCGAATATGAAAGTCTTTCCAAAATAAGGAATATCCACTTCCTTTTCCATAAGAGTAAGATTCTTAGTGTGACAAAAAGGACAGGGTTGTTTGTCCAACTTATCGATTCCTTTATCGTCAGGACTTACACTTATATCAGAATCCAAAAATATCGCCTCGGATTATTCGGGTTCAATTTTGGTCGTCTGTTGATTTCTGTAGATCTCAGCAAATGATGGGACTGCGACAATCCAATCCTCTCCGAAACCGGCAACATCTCCCTCAATTGCTTGACAAGTCTTTTTCAGCTTATTGATAGCTCTTTTTAGCTCAATAAGATCCTTATCCTTCAATGGCCTGATATTGATCAGTGCGATTGTATATCCTTCCCTGAGGCAGTCTAGGATAGGTTTGATGTCAGAGAAATCATCCAATGTGAACGGTCTAACATTTATTTTGGCTTTAGATTCTTCAGTCTTAGAATCCAATTCTACATATTCCTCTTCGTAATCGTCAACAGGTTCTGGATCGGATCCGAATGATTTTTTAAAATGATTCGATATTTTTTGGAGTGTTTCCTTCATGTACAATCCCTCCTAGATTAAATTTTAACTTGTTTTCTGATTCTTATACAGATATTTAAATCTTTCTATGGACGGCTCAGACTTCCTAAAATACAGACAATCACCAAATCGAAAATTGTAATAATATTATTCATTTATTTGTCTTATAAATCCTTTGTATTAATACAAACCTACAGTACAAAAGATCAGTTGAAATAAGGCCTATTTATTCTCGTCCATACTGTCATATGATTAAATCTTGTGAGTATTATGTTCAATTTTTAGGAATCCACTTCTACCGATATATTTATATGCTTCAGAAACTCAAAATGCATTTGGGTGGTTTATAATGGAAGCTGAAAAGACGATAATTCGTCATTACCTCAACCTTAAGGATTACCAGTTCACAGAAAACTTTAAGTGCGGATCATCGACTATAGATTTCCTCGCGTACAATGGAGAAGTGCTTCATCTGGAAGTGGTCTGTTCAATTACAAGTAATTTTTTAGGCAGCACAGTTAAATCTAACACAAAACAGATAAAAGAGATAATCAGTAACAGATTTGAAAATGAAGTCATTTCATCACGAATCAAGAGATATATTAAACAGCGTTACAACACAACAAAGTATAAAAAAATCCTCGTTTATGGTATGCCAGGCACAAATGTCGACTCTGCAAATTTAGATATATTCAATTCTCATGGAATTAATCTCATTGATATCCGCAGTATCCTTGAATTCTTATTTGATAAAATGGACAACCAAACTACAGAGTATAGGGCTCTTCAGATAATGGGAAATATCTACCTATCTGATCCAGATATCATATGCAAACTAATTGAAAAATTCAATAATAAGATCAAGATTAAAATTATCGACCAAATTCTTGCAAATAAGTCTGTCAAGCATGATCTTAAGACTAGAAATCTGCGGCAATGCATGTCTCAGTTAAACAAGAAACAAAAGCAGTCGTTGATTCAGTATCTATCCGACGAACAGTCAAAAAAGACAAAAAAGAAGCACAAAGACCTGTACTACTATTTGGAAACAAAAAATTCATAATCTCAATTAATCGACGATATTTAGCGAAAAATTTATATAAAGATGGACCATAAAATCAACTTAGGACATACAAAGTCCGATCATAAGCTCGACGGAGGGGTTATATATGGCTGAAAAAGTTGCAAAAGTTGGAGTAAAGAAAGAAAAAGAATACCTGTATTTTGTTGATAAAGACGGAGACATCTCAAGGGCTATCATGGCTCGTGGTGGCAAAAAGTCCGGCAAGACTAAAGAAAAAGTTGCAAAAGTAGGAGTTAAGAAAGATAAAGGATACCTGTACTTTGTTGACAAAAACGGAGATATCTCAAGAGCCAAGATGGCAGGTCGTTAGTCCTGCCCATTCATATTTGATATTATTTTTATATTTCTTCTTAATTTTTACCGAACGTATAACAAAGCGGATCAATCCATATTGAAAAAAACTGCATCTGACAAAAAACAGAATATTTAGAATATAGTTTGCAATTTTTGTTATATAATTCTACTAAGTTTCGCTGAGAAGAAATCTTTGTAGAAAAATGATTTTGGCATGTCTGACAACTTAAGGTAGATATTAAATTGGTCTGATTCCAAAATTCTATGTAAATGTTCTTCATGACCCCCTTTAAGTGATGGTTTCTCAGAATTAGTCACAAAAAATCCAAGATTCCTAAGCTTTGAAAATATCTGGTGACGTGTGGAAGGACTATACTCTGAGAACCCGTTGCTGTAGTACACATCAAAACTGGATATCTCATTAAAATTGAACTTATTGATATCCTTATTGCAATGAAAGTCCACCTCACGGATTGAACCGTGGATATCAAGATACAACCTAAATCTGTGCTCATCTATTGGTTGTATCTGATGAGTTGTTCTGGACAGCTCTTCTTCGATTCTGAGCCGTACATCTTGTGTATTTACAAAATTATCAACACAAATCATCTTTGAAAAGCCGGTCATCATAAGTGGCTCAAGTATATCAACATCACTACCAGGATAAAAAACAACAGGAAGCAGTGCGCTCTTATGCACAATGCTCCTAATCCTGTTCTGCAAATTGAGCTCAGTCCGACTAAATGCCATATTTCCTCTAACCATATTTGAAGTCATAGAATTTTCCAGGTAATTCTTCTTCAATTCTCATAAGCTGATTGTACTTGCAGAGCCTCTCACTCCTGGCTGTCGCTCCACTTTTCAACTGCCCAGCACCAATACCAACTGTCAGGTCAGCTATAAAACTATCCTCAGTCTCACCGCTCCTGTGTGATACAACAACACCAAGATCCTTATCAAACATCATTTTTGCAGCTTTAAAACTTTCTGTTAAAGTGCCGATCTGATTGACCTTCAGCAAGAGTGAATTGATTGCATTCATCTCAAGTCCCTTCTCGATTCTCTTAGGATTCGTGACTAATAGATCATCACCAACAATCTGGATCTTTGAACCAAGTTTTTGGTTCATTTCAACCCATCCTTCCCAATCATCTTCATCCATCCCATCTTCGATCGAAGCGATCTTGAATGTCTTGCATAACTCATCATAATAGTCAATAAGCTCACCTGAGTTGTATTCCTTGCCATTAAGCGTATAGGTCCCATCTGAATAAAACTCTGACGCAGCACAGTCCAAAGCAAGCCTTACATCATCTGAATAACCAGCTTTATCTATTGAATTAGACAAGAATTCTATCCTTTCATGTGCAGTCTTCAAAGGAGGTGCAAAACCACCTTCATCGCCAAGATGAATTGCAGAAGGACCAAATCTGTCTTTTAGATCCTTCTTGAGTGTATGATAGATCTCAGAACCCATCCTGACAGCTTCTTTAAAGCTTTTAGCTTTGACTGGCATCAGCATTGTCTCCTGAAGATCATTGACCAGGCCGGCGTGTCTGCCACCATTAATGACGTTCATCTGAGGAACAGGCAGACTCATTTCGTTCAAATCAGCAATCCTGTTAATATATTTGTACAACGGCATACCGCTGACACCAGCCCCTGCTTTACATGCTGCAAGGCTCACAGCAAGCATTGCATTTGCTCCGAGCCGATCTTTATTCTCTGTTCCGTCCAGATCAATCATAACATTGTCAATTTCAGCCTGTTCAGTACAATTAAGCCCTGCAACTTTATCATTAATTTCACCGTTGACATTATTGACCGCTTTCATAACGCCCTTACCCATAAATCGATTATCCTTATCCCTCAGTTCATGCGCCTCATGGCTGCCCGTGCTTGCACCGCTTGGGACAATGGCTCTATAGGTCTTACCCCTAACAATGACATCCGCTTCAACAGTTGGATTACCTCTGGAGTCCAGTACTTCTCTTGCCTTAATCTTCTCGATTTCTATTTTCATCACCCAATATAGCTTACGTTTTCTTCTGCCTTACCTGAACTTTCTGCAACATATTCCGCTTGTTCTGTCATGGTCTTAATCTCTTTCTCAAGCTTTTTAGTATCCACTTTGAAGCCATACTTTTTGCTCAAGAAATTAATAATCTGCCTCGCACCATGGATCCCATAATACATCGGATGCCCAAATGTCTCTGCAAGAAGGGTCACAGATGGAATCTTATATTCTTTAGACATCCCCAACAAAAGACCGGTTACTCCCATAATCGGTCCCACAATCCCATAAAGATTAGTCTCAAGCTTATGTCCCTTTACAAAATCGCGAACAAATTTCTTTGAGGCACCAGTACAGTAGATCTTTGGCTTAGGTGGAATATGCGGCAGACCAATACCACCCAGAGTCACAATCTCGCTTGTTTCCCACTCTTTTAACAAACTTAGTGTTTTATTACAAAACAAGTATACTGCTTCCTCATTGGATGGCTGTATATCGCCTGCTAGGATAATGAAGTCTTTTTTGTTCTTGAAGTGATACAAAGATATTTCAGGAATCTTTACGCAATTGTTCTCAGTCACAAAAACACTGTGTGCTAGGTTAGTAGAAACGAAGCTCCCCACTTTTTTTGCTTTCTTGCAGTCGATAATGTAATCCGCAGCAATCTTGCCAACGTTTCCAATACCAGGTAAACCCTCAATAAAGACTGGTTTATTGACCTTGAAACCCCTTTTAAGCTTTATCTCCCACTCCATGATGTAATTCAAATAGTGTTAATATTAAAAATTTTCCTATTGAAAATATCAATACTCAGTTTTATAGATAGTAAACACTCGTGATTCTTTGATATTTCGAAGAATTATTGAGGTCAAAGAAATTATTCTAATTTCTGAAGATGTTCAAATATGTGTAATAGATTCGCTTAATATAACAAAAATTGCCGTTCGCCCTGACCCCAAGCTAAAGCATGTGGTACAATAAAAATGTAAAGCATTTTTGTGTACAAGAAAAGCTTTGCTTTTCTCCGTATTAAAGGGCTCACAATCCATAGGCAATTTTTGGTAACAGAAAACTGCACATACGAGTATGGACTCGTGTGAGCAGTTTTTG